>JBDRLK010000731.1:0-7420 GCA_043813155.1 Pseudomonadota bacterium
AGGAATAAAATATGCCTCGCATTCGCTCGGCAAAGTCGAAGGGGTCGGAGCTTGAATTTTTAATTTAATCCATTATTTCTATGAAATTATTTCATAGCGAACTTTTCATTCTTCGCGCTATGAAATAATTTCATAGAAAAACCCCGAAAAATTCAAGATTCAAGGCCCGGCCCCGGAACTCCTCCCGGAAACTTATTCGCTGGACATGACGATAAAAACCTGTATCCTGTAAAAAGGAGGGTACGGATTTCAAATGAACCCGGACAACATCAGGCAGCGCGTGGAGGCCGAGGAAGCGAAGCGGCTTCACCCCAGGGCGGCCCGCGGCGCGGAGTCGAAGGGCAGGGCGGTCCCCGAGGACAAGTGCACCGTGCGCACCGACTTTCAGAGGGACAGGGACAGGATCATCCACTCCAAGTCCTTCAGGCGGCTGAAAGGAAAAACCCAGGTTTTTTTCTCTCCCATCGGCGACCATTTCAGGACACGGCTCACGCACACGCTCGAGGTCTCGCAGATCGCAAGGACCATCGCAAGGGCCCTGGGGCTGAACGAGGACCTGACCGAAGCAATAGCGCTGGGCCATGACCTGGGCCACACGCCCTTCGGCCACACGGGCGAGCACGTGCTGGACAAGCTGGCGCCCGGCGGGTTCCATCACGCGCGCCAGAGCCTGAGAGTGGTTGACGTCCTGGAAAAGGACGGCAGGGGCCTGAACCTCTGCCGCGAGACGCGAAACGGGATCCTGTATCACACGAAGGGGACCGGGCCGATCCAGTCCGAGGGCCTGGATGATGAGCCCGACACGCTGGAGGGGGAGATCGTCAGGTTTTCCGATGTCATCGCTTACGTGAACCACGACATCGATGACGCCATGAGGGCGAAGGTCCTGGAGCCGTCCCGCGTGCCCGCGAAGATCTTCGACACGCTTGGGGACAGTCACTCGAAACGCATCACGTCTCTCGTGCTGGCCATCCTGCGGCGCACCGATCTCGACTCCATGGACCACATCAGGATGGAGGAGGGCTGCCTGCAGGCCATGGGCGATCTGCGCTCGTTCCTGTTCGATCATGTCTACGTTCACCCGGACAGGAAAAAAGAGCTCGAGAAGGCCCAAACAATGCTCGAGCTCATGTGGGATTATTTTTCAGCGGATCGCGAGAGGCTCAGGCCGTTTGTCGAAGACCAGGTTCCGGGCGGCAGGGAGATCCGGCTGCAGGACGTGACGGATTTCATCGCCGGCATGACCGATGCCTATGCCATCGAAATATACGGGCAGTTGTTTCTTCCCCGGCGATGGTATATATAGAATCATGAGTTTTGCAAAGGTTGCAGTGCGGGGCTTCAGCCCCGCCTGAAGCTTGCGATAGCGCCCCGAGGGGGCGCAGCTGCAGCGCAAGGTGGATGCGGAGAAACGGCATGAATGTTTATGACGAGCTGGAGCAGCGCGGGTTTATTTACCAGTGCACCGACCCGGACGGCCTGCGCGAGCTTCTCGCGAAAGAGCAGGTCACTTATTACATAGGGTTCGATCCGACGGGCGGCAGCCTTCACGTGGGCAGCCTCGTTCCCATCATGGCCATGGTCCACATGCAGGGAGCCGGCCACAGGACCATCGCGCTCATGGGGGGCGGCACGGCCATGGTCGGCGACCCGAGCGGCAAGAACGAAATGCGCAGGATGATCTCGAGGGAGGTCATCGACAGGAACGCGGTGGGCATCAAAGCCCAGTTCGAACAGTACCTGGACTTCGGCGAGGGCAGGGCCGTCCTGCTCAACAACCTGGACTGGCTGCTTCCCCTCAACTACATCGAGTTCCTGCGGACCATCGGCCGGCACATGTCCGTGAACAGGATGATGGCCAGGGAATCGGCCAGGCTGCGGTACGAATCCGCCGACGGGCTTTCGCTGCTCGAGTTCAACTACGCGTGCCTGCAGGCCTATGATTTTTACGTGCTCGCCAGGGACCATGGCTGCGCTCTGCAGATGGGCGGCCGGGACCAGTGGGGCAATATCTGCGAGGGCATCGACCTCATCGGCAGGCAGGACCTCGGGGGCAGGAAGGCCTACGGGCTGACCCTGCCTCTTCTCGTCGGTCCCGGAGGCGACAAGTTCGGCAAGACCGTGAAAGGAAGCGTGTGGCTCGACGCGAAGCTGACCCAGCCCTTTGATTTCTACCAGTTCTGGAGGAACACGGAGGATACAGAGGTGGAGCGCTACCTGAAGCTTTTCACGCTGCTGCCGCTCGACGAGATTAGACGGCTGGGCGCGCTGAAGCCGCCCATGATCAACCGGGCCAAGGAAATCCTGGCCTTCGAGATCACGATGCTGGCCCACGGCTTTGAAACGGCCGGGGATGTTTTTGCGGGCGCGATCAATGAGTTCGGAAGCGCGGACCCGGAAGGAACCGTGGAGACGAGCTCGAGGATCGGGGAAGTTGCGGTTTCGGCGACCGGCGAGGGCGCGGTCCCGACCTTTGATCTGGAAAAAGGCGAGACAGGGCAGGGCCTTGCCGTGATCGACCTCCTCGTCAAGGCAGGCATGTGCAGGAGCAAGGGCGAGGCGCGGCGGTTCATCCAGGGAGGAGGCGTTTACCTCAATAACGCGAGGGTGGCCGCGGCGGACGCTGAAGTGACGCTCGATGATTTCAAGGACGGCACGGCCTTCTTGAAAATAGGCAAGAAGACCGTGAAGAAGATCAGGTTGAAGTAATACCGCCATGCGAAATATATTTCCGGCGTCGATATTTTCGACGCTCCTTTTTCTCATAACATCCGCGACAATCGCCTCCTCGAAAGACCCGGCGCAGCTCCTGCAACCGCTGGCCGAGGGCGCGGAGCTCGGCGAAGGCTGGATTCTTCACAACGTGGAAGCGCGCCCGGATTCCATCATCATCCTGATAGGGAAAAATACCCGGCGCGGAGCCGAGGCCGTCGAGGTGCGCCTGCTTGCCCGTGATGACGCGAAGCCCGCGTTCGCCAAAACCCGCAGCTTCAACATCGTGTATTCGCAGCACGCGGGCCGCGATGTTGCGAGCACGCCTGAAGACCTCGACCTGGCGCTCAAGAGACTGTCGACGATCGTGGGCGGCAATGACGATGGGCAGTGGCTGCTTGCAATGTCGCCCGATTATTACGACCGAAGCCTCCAGGCGCAGCCGGTCGCGGAAAACGGCGGACCGCGGCCATCCGCGGCCCTCGACCTTTCAGCCGGGGGTGAGGCGGAAAATAAACCTCGCGGCTTGCCGGGGCAGGGCAGCGTGATGTTTTTCCTTGTTTTCCTGCTCGTGCTGGCAGCCGGGTTTTCCAGGGCCTTCAGGGAAGCGGCCGCCGGGCTGGGGGACCGGGTGCGGGGTTTCGCCGCACACCGCGCGGTCTGGTTTCTCGCGGCCATCGTCGTTCTTGCGTTCGCGCTGCGCGCGTGGCGGCTCGATGTCCCGTTCAGCGCGGACATGGACGTGCAGCGCATTTTTATCGCGAGCCGGCCTCTGGGCGACATTGTTCGCCATAACTACGAGGACGCCCGCCACCCCCAGCTCACCTATATTCTGCTGCACGGGGCGCAGCTCGTTTCCATCAGGGAAGACGTGATGCGCATGCCCGCGCTCCTGTTCTCGCTTCTTTCCATCGTGCTCGTCTTTAACCTGGCGCGGCGGGCCTTTTCCGTGCCCGCGGCCCTGTTTGCGGCCGTCATACTGGCTGTTTCACCGCATTTCGTGTTTCACGGCCGCCAGGTATCGGACACGGCATTCTTTACCTTCCTGGTGCTGTGCGCAGCGGCCGCCTATGAAAGGGCGGGAAGATCGCCGGGGCGCAGGAGCTTTGCCCTCCTGGCCATCGTCAATGTGCTCATGCTGTACACCTATTACCTGGCCGGCGTGGCGCTGCTGGCGCAGGCCGCGGCCGCGGCCATGGACGCGCGGCGCCGGAGGCACTGGAAGCATTACCTGGCTGTGCTTGCTCTTGTGCTCGCTGCCGCGAGCCCCGCTCTCGCGGATCTCTTCAGGGTCATTGCCCTGGACACGGGGCTGAGGCAGGCGGCCGCGCAGTTTCCGCACCAGGTGTGGGGCGCATGGGCATGGCAGGACGTGGCAAGGGCGGCCGCCGGGATGGCCCTTCCCATGACGTGGACGGCTTTTGTCGCCGGCGCCTCGATTCTTTTTCTCGCCGCGGCCGCGATCCGGATGCCCGGGAATTCTCTCATGCGCCTGTGCGGGCTGCTCACGGTCCTGCCCGTGACCGCGCTGCTCCTTGCCGCGGGCTGCGTGCGGGTCATGCCCTACTATGCCGTCTTTGCCCTTCCTTGTTACGCGCTGCTTCTGGCCGGCGGCCTGGACCTGGTCCTTGCCGGGGAGACGGCAAGGCTTGAAGCAGAAGGCGGGCTGGGCCGGTTCTGGCGCAGGGCCGCGGCCGTCTTTTTAGCCGCCGGGTGCGTGCTGGCTTTCAGCGCCGACCTCTCGCTCCAGGCAGGCTCCCTGTATTCAGGGGGATCGCCGGGGCGGGACGTGAAGGACATGGCCGGGATTATCGACCGGGCGGGGCGGGACAGGACCATCGTGTGCAGCTTCACGCCGCTGGCCGGTCTCCTGATCTACTACGCGTCGCCGGACGCCGTGGCGCTCGAGCGGACCTGCGTGGTGCAGGATTCGCCCGCCCTGGCCTGCGAGCGCGGCGGGGAAAAAGTCATTGCCCTGACCGACAACGCCCGCCTCGTGCCGGGATGGGAGGAGAAGTCAGGGCAGGCCCTTCTTCGTGTAATGGATGAGGAGAAAAGCCTGTGGTTCGTGTACAACAGGCTCATGCCGGACAATCGGGTCTACGACATTATAGCCGCGGCCTGCCGGGCCGAGGCGGCCTCCGGGCCGCTGCTGCTCTACTCCTGCGGACAGGCCGCAACACACTGATCGGACGGGTTATCAAGATGCAAGGGAAATAAAGAAATAGCGCGAATCAGTCTTTTCCGTCCTTTTGCGTGCCCGGGAAGTAGCCATGGACTGTTTTCTTGTACTTTGATCTCGAAATGGGTTTTGTCGGCTCCTTTTCAAAGCCTGTCAGCTCTTTTTTCTTTATCGGTTTCTTGACCTCGAGGCTCATGAGGTTTTCGATGAACTGATCTATCTTTCTGACCTTCTTTTCTTCCTCTTCGGCCAGCTCCTGGCTGATCCTGGTTGCAACGGTTTTTTCCGTCTCAAAGCCTGCCTTGATGTCGCCGGCCAGCTTTTCATGCTGCCGGGCAAGCACTTCGATTTCAGTATCGTCGAAATCAAAATCAGAAGCGCCGGCCAGAAGGTTCATGACTTTCTTCTTCGGCAGCGCGACCTTCCCCCCGTCGAGAAGCTCCTCCACGCCCGTTGGATCCGAGACGGGGCCGTGGACGTCCATGATGGCCTGGATGAGCGCTTCGTGCTCCCTGTCTTTCATAATGCCGGCCTCTTCCCTGGGCCTGGGGGGCTCGTGGATCTGTCTCAGGGCCTCGGCCAGTTTTTCCTTTTCTTCGGCGCTTTGCGCTTTCTTCGATTTTGCCGGGGAAGGGACATGGATATCCGCAAGACCCTTGATGAGCTCCGAGCTGATCTCCTCCGCGGCCCTGTCCTCCTCTGTAGAGATTTTCTCTGTAGAGATTTCCTCCATCTCCATGAGCAGCCTCTGCGTGATCTCCCTCTTCTGCGGAGTTTTCTTCGCTTCCCTCATGGCCTCTTGCCTGTCCCTGGGTATTCCCCAGGGCCTGGTTGTTTCGACAGGGGGCGTCTCTATTTCGAATTCCGGCGCTTTTACGGGCTGCTTGGGAGTCTGTACCTGCCTGACCGTTATCGGTTCCACGGGCTGTACAGGCGGCATGGTGGGTATTTCGCTCGGGCGAGGCCATGCATCATCATCAGCAACGGGCTTTGCTTCCCGGTCAGGCTTTGCTTCTTCCGCCGGCGCCTCGGCCTCTTTCTCTGCTTTTTCCGGTTCAGGCGCCGCCTCGTCGGCGGCGGCCGCGGCAGTCTCTTTTTCCTCCTTTTCCTTTTCTATCTTTTCCGCTGCCTTAATCGCCGCTTCGAGTGCTTCTTTCCCCGGGCCGGAGTATAACGGTATCGTGCGCTCCGCCCTCGGTTTCTGCTCTGCCGCCTTTTCCTCCGGCTCCGGCTCCGGCTCCGCCTCTGCTTTCTCCTCCTCTTGAGTTTTTTGTGTTTCGGCTTCCTCTTCCTCCGCCTGCCTGATCTCCTGCGCTTCCCTTTCCAGCTTATCAACAAGCTCATCGGCATTGGCCGCTTCGAGCGCAGCGTCCTTTTTCTCGTCCCTCAGTTCGCCGATATGAGTAAAAGCCTCAATCTCGATATCCTCGAGCTCAACCTGCGAGGAGACCGCGTCAAAGTAGTAGGACTTGACGATAGATTTGAGGGAATCGAGGATATGCTTTTTGATGAATTTGTTATCCTCTTTTTCAAAAGCCTTCTTCAGGTGAATTCCGGCGTCGGGATGATCGATCTGTCCCAGGGCGGTGGCCGCTTTCATTCTTACGCCGTCGTCGCTGTGCTGAAGAAGGCCGGCGAGCTCGGAGAAGGCTTTTGACGAGCCTATTTTCCCAAGCGTTTCAGCGATGCTCGCAATGAAGAGGTTTTTTCCCTCCATGTCGTCGGATTCAACATAGTGCTTGAGAATCTTCAGCAGCTTGTCCACGGATCGCTTATCCCGCAGCTCGCCGAGGCCGATAATGGCGCCGTAATTCTGCGCCTTGTCCGGCTCGTCGAGGAGCAGGATGAAGAGCTCGAAAAGCTCCTGGCGCGAGTCCCTCTTGATGTCCACGATGGTCTTGGCCGCCGCCTCGCACAGGACCAGGTTTCCCACGCACATGATGCCCAGAAGCTCCTCGTAGTAATCCTCGTCCCTTATTTTGCGCGCCGCCTGGATGGCCCCGATCCTGAGGATCTGCGAGTCATGATGAAAAAGGTCCTTGATTTCCTCCCTGATGATCTTGACGGCGTCCATGTTGATGAGCGCCCTGATGGCGCTGTAGCGTACCGTGGGGTGTTCGTCCTCATCATCAACAAGAGATGCGATCTGCGCGATCGATTCCCTGACCTGCAGCTTTTCGAGCGTTTCCAGTGCCGAGGTCCTGACACTGATATCCTTGTCCCTGGTAAGCTCGGTGATCCTTTCGGAAAAATCATTCATCCTGAAGTAGATCACCATGGTGAGGCCGACTTTTTTCAGCTCGCCGTTGTCGCTGGACAGCAGCTCTTTAATCGTGCTTACGGAAATCTTCATTGCTCTAACAAAGCTCTCTTACGGTGATGCAGCAAGCGGCATGAAGTCAAAAACTGCAACAATCTTGACTCACAGCCCGTTATTATATCACTATTGGAAAAAATGTTAAGACACAAATGCTTTAAAATTTCAAAAAACATTAACAAAGGGGAGGGCCTCAGGACGAAAACCAG
>JBDRLK010000732.1:0-6430 GCA_043813155.1 Pseudomonadota bacterium
CAACTGACTCAAAAAAGAATCCGACCCTGTTTTCATATCTTTACAACAATCCCTGCCTGTGATATTTCGAATGTACAATTAAGGAGTCACTCAAGAATTATTTCACATTTTTAATTGACACTGTGACAAAACATGCGACGACCTCTTCTGGGCGCCGAGGCGCCCGCCTGGCAAGGCGCGGGGTCCCCATCCCGACGGAGGCGTAGTTGTTCTACGTCGAGGAGGGATGGGGTGCAGCAACGCAGCCAGGCGGGATGGATCGGCGCCCAGAAGGTGAAATAATTTTTGAGTGGCGACTAAGCCGCCGCGCACGGCCCCCATGCCTCGCTGCGGGCGCGGCCGGCGCATTGTGGCATTTTGCACCATGTGGCAGAATTCCCATTACCGTGGCACCGGCGGCCTCATGCAGCCGGCAAAGGCCGGCCGCACTCGCCAGCCCCGCCCGCGGCCTGAAAGTCGAGCCGGCACGCGGCATTTTGCTGACGGCCATCCCCGCCCCCCTCCCGGCCGGACGGGCTGCCGTCCCCCTGCCTCACGCCTTCCGCAGCCGGGCACGATTGTTGCAAACTCCTGACGTGATCGAGTGTTACCTTGAAGCTGTCACTTAAATTCTCGGCCATCCTCATTATCGGGATCGTCGTCCTTTCCGCCGTGGACGGCTTCTTGCGCGTGCGCCGGCAGATCGCCCTCTTCGAAAACGACATGCGCCGCGATCACAGGTCCATGGGAGCCACCCTGGCGTCGGCCGCGGCCGACATCTGGTCGGCCGAGGGCGAGCAGCCGGCCCACGAGATGATCAATAAATTCAACAGGAAAAAGACCGACGTGGAGATCCGGTGGCTGCGCCTCGACGGCCAGGGCGAAGGGCGCCCGGACGCGCCCGCGGCCGACGGCGTTCGGGCCGCCGTCACGACCGGCAAGCCGGCTGAAACGATTGAAGCGCGGGAGAGCGGCGATCGCCACCTGTGCACCTATCTGCCCGTCACCGTTGACGGCAGGCCGGTCGGCGCCCTGGAAATCTCGGAGTCCTTCGTCCACCAGCAAAGGTACGTTCGCTCCACCATCGTCCGCGCGATCCTCACAACACTGGCGACCGTCGTCATCCTTTGCTCGGCCGTGCTGCTCCTCGGCTACTGGTTCGTGGGAAGGCCGATCAACGCCCTCGTCGAAAAGACGCGGCGCGTGGGCGCGGGCGACTTCACCTGGAGGCTGCGCCTCGGGCAGCGGGACGAGCTGGCCGCCCTCGCCGACGAGATGAACATCATGTCCGGGAGGCTGGAAGAGGCCAACAGGAAAGTCGCCACGGAAACCGCCGCCAGGATCGCGGCGCTGGAGCAGCTCAGGCACGCGGACAGGCTCACCACGGTGGGGCAATTGGCCTCGGGCATCGCGCACGAGGTCGGCACGCCCCTCAACGTCGTGTCCGGCAGGGCCAAGATGATCGCGACGGGAAGGGCCGCGGGGGATGAAATCGCCGGCAACGCGCGCATCATCATGGAGCAGGTCGACCGCATAGCGGGGACCATCCGCCAGCTGCTTGATTTCGCCCGGCGCAGGGAATCCAGAAGGGCCGTGGTCGATATCCGCCTCATCGTTCGCAAGACCCTGGAGCTCCTCGAGCCCGTCGTCGTCAGGGCCGGTGTTGACATGCGGCTGGTCGATGCCGCCGGGCCGGTCCTCGCGGACGTGGACGACGCCCAGCTGCAGCAGGCCCTGACCAACCTCGTCATCAACGGGATCCAGGCCATGCCCGGAGGCGGCGTGCTCACGGTCGCCGTGGGCACGGCGGCCGCAACGCCGCCGCCCGGCCACGGCGGCCCGGAAGGGGAGCACGCGCGGATATCCGTGCGGGACGAGGGGATCGGCATTCCCGCGGACAACATTCCGCAGCTTTTCGATCCTTTTTTCACGACCAAGGACGTGGGGGAGGGAACCGGCCTGGGCCTCTCGGTCGCATACGGCATCGCAAGGGAGAACGACGGGTGGATCGGCGTTGAAAGCGAGGAGGGCGGCGGCAGCACGTTCACAATCTATCTTCCAAGGGAGGCACAGACATGAGCAGCCGTGTGATGGTCGTCGATGACGACGCGGAAATGTGCAAGATGCTGGACGAGAGCCTTTCGGGGCTCGGCTACGTCGTATCATGGCGAACCTCGGCGCAGGAGGCCTCGGACGCCGTCGCGGCCGGGGAGTTCGACGCCGTGGTCGCGGACCTGAACATGAAAGGCATGAACGGAATCGACCTTTGCGAAAGGATCGCCGGCAGCCGGCCGGACATCCCCGTCATCGTCATCACGGCCTTCGGGAGCCTCGACCGGGCCGTGGCGGCCATGCGCGCCGGCGCGTACGACTTCATTACCAAGCCCTTCGACGTGGACGAGCTCGGCTTCTCTCTCCAGCGGGCCATACAGCACAGAAAGCTGCGCAGCGAGGTCGGACGGCTCAGGGAGATCGTGGCCCGGTCCAGGAGCTTCGAGGGGATTACCGGCGCGTGCGGGCCCATGAAAAAAGTTTTCGACCTGGTCGATCGCGTGGCCGATCTCGACGCCTCGGTGCTCCTGACCGGGGAGAGCGGCACGGGAAAGGAGCTCGTGGCGCAGGCCCTGCACCGCAGCGGCCGAAGGCGCGGCGGGCCGTTCGTGGCCGTCAGCTGCGCCGCCCTGCCGGAAAACCTGCTCGAGAGCGAGCTCTTCGGGTACCAGAAGGGCGCCTTCACCGATGCGAGGGCATCGCGCGAGGGCCTTTTTCTCAAGGCCGGGGGCGGCACGCTTTTTCTCGACGAAATAGGCGAGATGCCCCTGACCCTGCAGCCGAAGATCCTTCGCGCCCTCCAGGAAAAGGCCGTCAGGCCCGTGGGCGGCGGCGAGGAAGCCCCCATCGACGTCAGGATCGTGTGCGCCTCCAACAGGGACCTTGAAGCCGCCGTCGAGAAAAAGCTCTTCCGCGAGGATCTGTTCTTTCGCATCAACGTGATTCAGATCGAGATGCCTCCCCTGCGCGTGCGGGGAGCGGACATCCTGCGCCTGGCCCAGGAATTCGTCGAGTACTTTGCGCTGGAATTCCGCAAGGACGTTGCCGGCATCACGGCGCCCGCGGCGGAAAAGCTCGTCGCCTATGAATGGCCGGGAAACGTGAGGGAGCTTCGAAACTGCATGGAGCGCGCCGTGGCCCTCACGCGCTACGACCACATCGTGGTGGAAGATCTTCCGGCCAGGGTCCGGGACTACGGCGGCGCGGCCTCGTTTTTAGAGGAGGCCGGCGCCTCGGAGCTCCTGTCCATGGATGAGATCGAGCGCCGGGCCATCATGCGCACGCTCGCGGCCCTGGGCGGCAACAAGACGCTCGCGGCCAGGGTCCTGGGGCTCGACCGCAGAACGCTCTACAGGAAGATCGAGCGCCACGGGATCGGCTGCTCCGGCCGGCGGGACCGCTGAGCAGCGTCAGGCGCTATGCAGCGCGTGCCCGGAGCAGCTTTCACGGCGTGGCAATTTTCATCGCCTGCAAAAACGCCACGGTCACACTCAAGCCCCATCCCGCATTCCTACTGCTTTTTTTCCTGGCACGCTGCTTTCTTTACTTATCCGTGCCCGGCCGCAGCGGCAACAGGCGCCGGGCAGGGAGAGCAGCCATGATCGACTGGAAAGAAAGAACCATCAGGACAAAAATACCGCGGCAGGCGGCTGCCCGCAGCCTGGTCGCGCACGGCTTGCACCGCGCGGCCGGGACACGCCGCCCGCGCATCCTCCTTGCCGAGGACGACGGCGCGATGCGCAGCCTCCTGGCCGACGTGCTGCGAAACTACGACTACGAGGTCGTTGAAGCAGCCGACGGCAGGGAGCTTTTCGAGCACCTAGTGGAAATCGTCCTCGATAAGAGCGGCGAGAAGGAGGTGGACGCCGTCATCTCCGACGTGCGCATGCCCGGCATGAGCGGCCTCGAGCTCCTCGACGAAATGCGAAGCGTGGGCTGCCCGGTCCCCGTCATCCTCATTACCGCTTTCGGCGACGATGAGACGCACGCAAGGGCGCGCCTTCTCGGCGCGGTGGCCGTGTTCGACAAGCCGTTCGACGTCGAGGACCTGCTCACGGCCGTGATCAACATCGCCCGGATATCCCGCATCGGGGGCGAGCACACCGTGAGGACCTGAAAAATGCCTGCATCGAGACGAAACAGGACAAGAAAGCAGAATAAGCGGACCGGACCGTCGCGAGCCTGCCTCCCCGCGACCGGTACGGCCGCAGCGCCCCCGGCTTCATCAAGCCGGGCCACGGCCGGCGGCGATTGCCGGCCGTGCCTGCTGGGCCTGATAAAACACATTTGAACAAAGGAAAAAAGGAGAAGGAAGCCATGAACACAAGAACACTGACAACCGCCCTCGCCCTGTGCTGTTTCGTGCTGGGCGCCGGGTGCGGGAAAAAGCCCGAGTACCCGCAGTGCAAGAGCGACAAGGACTGTCGCGACGGCGAGAAATGCCATGATGGAAAATGTGTCCAGTGCCTCGTCGATTCGGACTGCGAGGTAGGCGAGGCGTGCGTGGACGGCGTGTGCGCCGCGTCCGAGGGGAAGGATGACGCGTCCTGGAAAAAGGCCGGCGTGGCCGCCGCCGAGGTGACAACGCCCTACGAGTCCTGCAACCTGGACAACGTATTTTTCGACTTCGACTCAGCCGACATCAGGCCGGACTCGATCGTGTCCCTGAAAAAGACCGCCGAGTGCCTTCTGAAAAAGGGCGCAGAGAACGTCGTTGTCGAGGGGCACTGCGACCCCAGGGGAACCGAGGAGTACAACATGGGCCTCGGGCTGGAGAGGGCCAACGTGATCAAGACGTTCCTCGTCAAGTACGGCGTTCCCAAGAAGGAAATAAAGGTTTACTCGAAGGGCGAGGAAGACGCCGCGGGCGAGGACGAGGCAGCCTGGGCCTATGACCGGAAGGGCGTTTTCAAGTAGCGCTCCTGTCCTGTCGACCTGTCGTTCGTAAAAAAAATGATACCCATGCAGGAGCCCGCCCGAAAGCAATCTACCCAACGGGGGGAGAATCTGCTAGACTGCTGATTGTATTTATCGCGCAATTAGGATAGTTAGGATAGTAGGGAACAGCAATCCGAGAGGAACACATGGCGCTCAAGATACTCATCGTGGGTCTGACCATCTTTCTGGCCCACTTCTTCGTATTCGTCTTCAGGAAGACGAAGATCCCCGACGTGCTCCTTCTGATGATCGGCGGCATCGCAGTGGGGCCCGTGCTGAAACTGATCGGGCCGGAGGACTTCGGCGTGGTGGGCCCCGTGGTCACGTCCATCGCCCTGATCGTCATCCTCTTCGAGGGCGGCGTGAACCTGCACCTCAGGACCGTGTTCGGCGCGCTTCGCCACACGGTCTTCATCACGCTCATCACCTGGGCGGCCACGGCCGCCACGGCCGCGTACCTCATGTACTCGCTCACGCCGCTTGGCTGGAGCATGGCGATCATGACGGGCGCCATCGTGGGCGGCACCTCGTCGGCCGTGGTCGTGCCCATGATCAGCGCCCTGGGCATGGACGAGCGGCCCAGGACGGTCCTGTTCCTCGAGTCGGCCATCACGGACGTGCTGTGCATCGTGGTCACCATGGGCCTGCTCCAGGCCCTTGAGCGCGGCGACCTGGACGCCGGGCCCATGCTCCTTCACATCCTCCTGTCCTTCGGCGCGGCCACGGTCATCGGCACGGCAGGAGGGCTGGCCTGGGCGCTCCTGCTGGGACTGGTGCGCCGGTTTCCCAACACGATCTTCTCCACCGTGGCCTGCGTGTTCCTGCTCTACGGCGTGACGGAGCTCTTCGAGTTCAGCGGCGCCATCGCGGCGCTCGCTTTCGGCTTGTCCCTTGCCAACTTCTCGGGGCTGAGCCTGTCGCTGACCCTGTCGTCGAAAGTGAAAAAGACCCTAAAGTTCAGGAAGGTCTCCAGGGTGGACAAGCTGTTTTTCAGCGAGATGGTGTTCCTTCTCAAGACCTTCTTCTTCATCTACATGGGCATCTGCATGCGGTTCGACAGGGCGGTCTACTTCGTGCTCGGCTTCGTCATCGTGGCCCTGGTCTACCTCGAGCGATTCATCATCGTGCGCCTCGTTGCCTACCGGCAGTTCACGAGGCGGGACGCATCGATCATGACGATCATGGTGCCCAAGGGCCTTGCCGCGGCCGTGCTCGCCTTCCTGCCGGCCCAGCAGGGCCTGGCCGGCGCCGAGTGGGTCGAGGGCGTTGTCATCCCCGTCGTCCTTATCAGCATCGTTGCCACCTCGGTCCTCATGGTGCTCATCGAAAAGACGCCGCTTCGGAAGATGTACTTTAAAATCTTCGCCAGCTTTGCTACCGTCGAGGGCGCGGCCCCTGCGCCGCCGGCCGCCACCGAGCCCATCGCGCATACCATCACCGAGACCTCGGCACACCCCCAGCC
>JBDRLK010000733.1:0-8748 GCA_043813155.1 Pseudomonadota bacterium
CCCACGCACTCGAGGTCGCCGTCGATGCAGTGCTCGATGCCGCTTTCGCACTCGCCCGTGTCGATGCCGCAGGTCCCCCCGCCCTCCGGGTCGCCGTTGTCGATGAGCCCGTCGCAGTCGTTGTCAAGGCCGTCGCAGAGCTCGTCATCGGGGTCCTTGCCTCCCACGCAGATGATGAAGCCCCCGACGCACGTTTCGATCCCGGGCTCGCACTCGCCCGTCGAGCTGCCGCAGGGCGCGCCGCCCCCCGGGTTGCCCTCGTCGGTCTCGCCGTCGCAGTTGTCGTCCCGGTTGTTGCATGCTTCGGGCACGGGGCCGGTCTCTCCCACGCACTTGAGATCGCCGTCCACGCAGTGGATCACGCCGGTCTCGCACTCGCCCGTGTCGGTGCCGCAAATTTCCCCGCCGCCCGGGTCGCCCTCGTCGGTCTCGCCGTCGCAGTTGTCGTCGATATCGTCGCACGCCTCGGGCCGGGGCCCGATGCCGCCCGTGCAGACGAGCCCGCCGCCGATGCAGGTCTCCTCGCCGAACTCGCAGGCGCCCGTGTCGGTGCCGCACCGGGCGCCGCCGTCCGGGTTGCCCTCGTCGATGACCGTGTCGCAGTTGTCGTCGATGCCGTTGCACACCTCGTCCTGGGGGTCCCTGGCCGTGCAGTCCACCCACGCTCCCATCACGCAGTACTCCGTTCCGGTTTCGCATATGGTCGAGCACTCCTGCTCGAGCCCCTCGTCGATCTCGCCCTCGCAGTTGTTGTCCACGCCGTCGCACTCCTCGGGCTCGGGGTCGCGCATGCTGCAGTCGCCCCACGCGCCGTCGATGCACGTTTCAATGCCTTCCCCGCAATCCGTAAAGCAGGGCCTCGTCAGGTTGTCGATCGTGCCTTCGCAGTCGTTGTCCACGCCGTCGCACTCCTCCACCCTGGGGATGCACACGGGCACCAGGCCGTCGACGAAAACGAGCATGTCCTCGAAGTCGTTGTCCCCGCCGCGCCAGAGGTCCTCGAAGCCGAAGTAGAACGATTCCGGGAAGTCGATGCTCGTGTAGACGATGTAGTGCACGTAATCCCCGTCGTCGTTCAGCATCTTTTCCGTGTAGTAGATGCGGTGCTGCGGGATGCTCGCGGGAATGGTGCAGTGGTCGTTGTTCGAGCCGCCGATGAGCGTCTCGGGCGTCACCAGGTAGAACCCTATGTAGCCGCCGCTGTAGGCGCCGTGGTTTGAAATGTCCACATACGCATGCCTCCATGAGCCCGCGGTGCAGCTGTCGCAGGGGCACATGCCCCCGGACCGGCAGGGGAAAATCTCGTGGAGGCTGTTCGGGTCGCTCACGTCGTCGCCCGCGTTGTACCAGCCGAAGCCGTTGAGGTATCCGGCCCCCTCGGCCTGGATAATGAAGTGAATGGTCACGTCAGGGACCGGGAGATAAATCTCGGGCTGCAGGTCGCAGTCGAACACGGCGTCGAGCGCGTCCGTCACCTCGCTGCGGTCGAGGCAGACCTGCATCTCGACCGTGTAATTCTGCGGCACGACCGTGCCGTCCGCCTGCATGACGATGGCGCGGGCGGAAGGGTCGAATAGCAGGATTGAAAGAAGCGACAGGACAAGGGCGGCGCCCAAGGCTGTTCTTTTTTTCATTGAACTCTCCATTTTCGAAAGCAACAGTGTTATACATGCGTAAGCACTCTGCCTGGTTTAATTATTAGCCGAACAGCCGTGAAAATCAATGGGAAGGCAGGCAATAAAGCACCACGGGAGGCCAAAGCCGCCCCCACCCGCGCTTGGGGTAACAGGTATTGATGAGTGGCAGAGTGGTGCTAGTCGCTGCCCGTGCATTCAACGGTCTTTGTGGCGAGGTCGATGGTCGCGAAGGCATGCTTGCCCATGACCACGTGAATCATGCCCTGCTCAAGGCTCACATTCCTGACCACGGGCGCCCCCACGGCAGGGCTGCCGCACTCTTTGATCACGTCCACGCGCAGGAGCTCCCGGCCGTCGGCGTCGCGGGCGACCACAACGCGGCCGTCCGCTTCGACGGTCACGGTCGTTTTCGAGCCCTCGTCCCCGGTCGTGACCACGGCCCCGGGGTAGGCCGATTGAGAAGCATGCTCCCCGGTGGTTTCTGCCGGGCCGGCCCCGGCGCCGTCGTTCACGCTCTTGCCCGTCGGCGGCCGGGCGCAGCCTGAAACCAGGACCGCAAGGACCACCGGCAAAAGCGCTGAATGAGTGACTCTCATGTTCTTCCTCCTCTGCATCATGGCTCGCTATCCAAGCCGTACATGGGCTCTTAAACGGCCCAATCAATGGAAAGTTTCATGTTTCCCGGCCGCTTCAATCCTAAAATAAACGAGTCTCGACACGATTTCAGGCGAAAAACGGCATGGGAGCGAACAGGCGCAACTGAACCTCCCCATGGCTGAAGCCGGGAGAATTTTAGTCAGGTTGACTCCTTCGACACTGACACTCTTGAAGTTCTGGCGAAAATATGCTTTACTTTTTCCTGATTGGACGGCAATTGTGCCGTCCCCGGGATTCGGACGTATTTGCCCGCGAGAAAGGGCGCTTCCAAAAAGGAGGCGTCAAGAAGAAAGGTGTTAATCATGTCGAAGAAACTATTCGTAGGGGGTGTGAGCTGGGGTACGACGGAAGAGGGCCTGCGCAAGGCGTTTGAGCCGTTCGGCGAGGTGACCGAGGCCAAGATCATCACCGACCGTGAGACCGGCCGCTCCCGCGGCTTCGGGTTCGTCACGTTCGCCGACGCCGCCAGCGCCATGGCCGCCATCTCCGAGCTGGACGGAACCGAGCTCGACGGCAAGACCATAAAGGTCAACGAGGCCCAGGACAAGCCAAAGCGCACAGGCGGAGGCGGAGGCGGAGGCGGCAGATCGGGGGGCGGGTTCGATCGCCGGCGACAGGGCGGGAGGTATTAGTGCCGGCACGCAGCAGCCACGGCGCAACGAAACGGTACAAGGAGCTCGAACGCCAGCGCAAGGCCCATGAAAAACAGGAGCGCCGGCATCGAAAGAAGAAGCAATCCGACGCCGAAGAGACGCAACAGCCCGGATCGCCTGATGAGACCCCGGCTAAAAGCGACGGCGAGCCGGCTGCGACTCCTGAAGACTGACACCCGGTCTCTTCGTGCATTCGTTGTTCTGAAAACAGTGCGGCAGTCGGGTCGTGAAAGGGACCTTCATTCCCCGCCCCCGCCTCCGCCTCCGGCTTCCCTGCAGCCGGCCTTCCCCCATGCATGGAACGCGGCCCGGACCGGCAGGCACTCAGAACTATTTTCCCCAGGCACTTGTCATCAGAATTCCGCGCATTACATATTGTACAGGCCCGGTTGAGAAGGTTCCCCCCAACCTCTCTCGCCGGGCCTTTTCTTTTCAAGAGGTGCTGACCGGAAAAGGGATTACTCGTAGCGCAGCGCCTCTATGGGGTCGAGCCTGGAGGCCTTGCGCGCAGGGTAAAAGCCAAGAAGACGCCGACCGCACCTGAGAAGAGGCACGCGGTCAGCACGGTGCCGGGGTCGATGGCGATGCTCTGGCCCATCATGCCGGCGAGGACGTAGCCCATGGCCACGCCGGCGAGCGTGCCGAGCACGCCGCCGCTGAGGCTCAGGATCACGGCCTCGACGAGGAACTGCGCGAGCACGTCGCTTTCCCGCGCGCCCACGGCCAGGCGGATGCCGATCTCGCGGGTCCGCTCGGTGACCGACACGAGCATGATGTTCATGATGCCGATGCCTCCGACGAGCAGCGACACGCAGGCGATGGCGCTCAAAAGCAGGATGAGCGTCTGCGTCACGTTCTGGGCGGTCTCGGAGATCTCCGTCTGGTTGTGGATGTGGAAGTCGTCATCCCTGCCTTCCGGCAGCCGGTGCCTGCTTCGCAGGAGCGCCACGATCTCGTCCTGTGCCTTGTAGACCGTGTCGGCGGTCACCGCGCTCGCGATGATGGAACCGACGCTCACACCGTCGCTCATGCGGTTGAGGACCGTGGAGGCGGGAGCGAGGACGACGTCGTCCTGGTCCCTGCTCCCCATGCCCTCGCCCTTTTCGGCCAGCACGCCGATCACCTGGAACGGGATGGCGCCGATCCGGACCCGGGTCCCCGTCGGGTCGGCGTCGCCGAAAAGCTCGTCGGCGACCGTATGCCCGAGCACGGCCACCTTGCGCCGCGCCTTCTCGTCCCTCTGTGTGAAGAACTTCCCCCTGGCCAGCGGCCAGTCCCGGATATCGGGGAAGCTGGCGCTGACGCCCTGCACGGAGGTGTACCAGTTGCCCGTTTTCGATATGATCTGGGCCTGGACGCTGATGACGGGCGAGACGTTTTCGACGGAAGGGGCATCCGACCTTATCTTCTCCACGTCGTCCATGGTCAGGGTGTTGAGGCTCGAGGCGCCCTTGCTCACGCCGGACGAGAAGGCCCTGCCGGGCCGGATCGTGATCAGGTTCGTGCCCAGGGACGCGATGTCCCCCTCGATCTTGGCCTGTGTCCCGCGGCCGACGGACACGAGGCAGATCACAGCGGCCACGCCTATGACGATGCCGAGGGTGGTCAGGAGGCTGCGCATCCTGTTGCGCAGGATGCTTCTTACGGACAGGCGTATGATGTGGTACCACAGCATGGCCCCTTACCTCCCTCCCCGCGCGGGCCGCGCGCTTGGCCGCGCGCCCACGCCCTCCGGCGGGTCCAGCGCGTGGTCGACGGGCAGGTCGCTGATGACCCGGCCGTCCATGAGCTCGACGACCCTGCCGGCATGCTGCGCAATGTCCGGCTCGTGCGTGACGAGCACGATGGTCATTCCCTGGCCGTGAAGCTCCCGGAACAGGGTCATCACCTCGAGCGAGGTCCGCGTGTCGAGGTTGCCCGTGGGCTCATCCGCAAGCAGGATGCTCGGATCGTTCACCATGGCCCGGGCGATGGCGACCCGCTGCTGCTCGCCGCCCGAAAGCTGGGTCGTCTCGTGATGGACGCGTTTGCCGAGGCCGACCCTCTCCAGGGCCTCCAGGGCGCGCTTCCGGGGCTTGCCGCTGCGGCCGCTGCGGTTGTACAGGAGAGGCAGCTCGACGTTTTCCAGGGCCGAGGTCCGGGGCAGGAGATTGAACCCCTGGAACACGAAGCCGATCATGCTGTTGCGGATGTCGGCAAGCTGCCGTCGATTCATGCCGTCCACGCGCACGCCGTCGAGCGTGTACCTGCCGTCGTACTCGCCGTCCAGGCACCCGAGCACGTTCATGAGCGTGGACTTTCCCGAGCCGGAGCGGCCCATGATGGCGATGTACGCATTGTCGTCGACCGAGAGCGTTATTCCGGCGAGGGCCTCCACGGCCACGCTGCCGGTCCGGTAGGTCCGGGACACGTCCTCGAGTATGATCTTGCTTTCACCCCTTGGCGTCAAACGTCACATCCTGGGCGGCCGGCCGCCTTTTCCCATGCCGGGCAAGGGCAGGTTAAAGCCCTTTTTCTTCTCGCTGTCTTCCTTTGTGTCCGCTGTTCCCGAGGTCCCCGTGACGACCGATGTTCCCTCACGAAGGTTTTTTGAGTCCGTTACCTCGGTCACGGACCCGTCGCTCACCCCTGGAACAAAGCAGGCCGGTGTGAGCAGGCCCGCTGCGTCCGGGACGAAGACGCACGCCCCGCCTTTCCTCGACGGGTCCGGCCCCGTCCCCCCGGCCGGAGCGGCGCCGGCGGGGGCGCCGGGCCCCTTGCCCGGTCGCTTTCCCTCCCCGCCGGGGACCCCGGGAGGGCGCAGCATCCCGGCCGACGGCTTGAAGCTCATCGCGCTGTTGGGCACGAGAAGCACGTCCTTCCTGCTCTCGATGATGAAGTCGACCGTGGCCGTCATCCCGGGCATCAGGCGGCCCTCATCGTTGGCAGCGTCCACCACGACCGTGTAGTTGACCACGTTCTGGACGGTGAGGGGCTTGAGGCGGATCTGCCGCACGGCGCCCTCGAACGCTTCGTCCGGATAGGCCTGGACCGTGAAGCGGGCTTTCTGGCCCACCTTGACGCTGCCGATGTCGCTCTCGTCCACGCTGGCCTCGATCTGCATCCTTGACAGGTCCTCGGCGATGATGAAGAGCTGGGGCGTGCTGAACGACGAGGCGATGGTCTGGCCCTCCTCGATGTTGCGCTCGATCACCGTGCCGTCGATGGGCGACTTGATGACCGTGTACTTCTGGTTCGTCCTGGCCCGCTTGAGGGACGCCCTGGCGCTCTGGAGCCCGGCGCGCGCAATCTGGAGGCTCGTTTCAGCGATGATGAAATCGCTCTCCGAGACAAAGCCCTTTTCGAACAGCTTGCCGGCCCGCTCGAACTCGGTCTCGGCCTTCTTGAGCTCAGCCTGGGCCTTGCTCACGGCCGCCGAGTTCGTGAGCACCTCGGTGTCGAAGAGCGACGTGTCGAGCCTGGCGAGGACCTGCCCCCTGGTCACCGTGTCGTTGAAGTCCACGTAGATTTTTTCGATCGTTCCGGAGACCTGGGCGCCCACATCCACGGTCCCCACGGCGCTCAGCGTGCCCGTGCAGGAGACCACGTTCTCGACGTCGCCCTGTGTCACGGCGCCCAAGGTGAACTCCTGCTTGACGTCGTCCGCGCGGGCGTAGACCTTGTAGTAGATTGCCGCTCCACCGGCGACGAGAACAACCGCGGCAATGGCGATCCTTTTCAGGATGAGGCCAACGCGTTTTGCTTTTCGTGCCATTGAGTCAACCTCACTGCTTCAGCAGGGCGGTCAGTCCCTCGTCGTCGCCCTTGTAATAGGCTATGTCCACGGCCTTGACCAGCAGCTCGTACCGGGTCGTGACTTCGTCGACGCTCGCCTGCAGGCTGGAAGCCCTGGCCTGGGACAGGTCGACCAGCGTGCACCCGCCCGTTCTGTACAGCTCCTCGTACGCCTCGAGGGACTGGGCCGCGCTCTTGCGTTTTTTTGCCGCCACCTCCAGCTGCCGCTTCGCTGTCTTGTAGTTCTCGAAGGCCTGCCGGACTTCCATCTCTATGGCCTGCGCCAGGGTGTCGAGGCCGATCTTCTCGGCCTGGACCTGGAGCTCGGCGCTTTCCATGTCATGCCGTCCGGCCAAACCGTCGAACAGGGGAATGGAGACGGCCAGGCCGGCCGAGGCATAGGGGTTGTTGTTGAAGAACTGGTCCGTGAAACCGAAGTGATCCTGCATGGCGCTCGAATAGCTCGTGCCCGTGCCGCCGGAGAGCGACAGGGTGGGCCAGTAGGCCGCCTTGGCGGCGTCCACCTGTTTCCCGGCCGAGGCGATTTTGGCTTTGAGCGCGCTCGCGTCGGGCCGGTTCGCCAGCGCGTACTTCACCGCGGCCTCGACGTCCTCCTCGTCCGGCCACTCCCCGTCATCATCCGGTACGTCCAGGGGAGCGATCTCGATCCCGGCCGCCAGGCTCCGGCCCATGGTCTGGATCAGCTGCAGCTTGTGCACCTCCCTGTCGCTTTCCGAGGTCAGGAGGCCCTGCCTGGCCTCCTCGAGCTCGGCCTGCTGCTGGTAAAGCTCGGCCACGGTGGCTTTTTTGGCCTCGCAGAAAGCTTCCACGAGCTCGAGCTGCTTTTCCTGGGCCTTCACGTTCTCCTCGTTCACGCGCACGAGCTCCCGGTCGATGACCACCTGCACGTACGCTGCGATGGTGGAGCGGACAACGGCCTGCTCCTCCCTGGAGTGATCCAGCTTGACCGAGCTTAGCGTCAGCTTCGCGCCCTTGTAGCGGGCCAGCATGGCGCCGTCAAAGAGGGTCATGTTCAGGCTGAGCCCGAGCTGCAGCGAGCCGCTGAACGCCCCCTCGTAGCTAAGTACAGCGCCCCGCAAGTAAGGGACCACTCACTACTGCGGGCGCGCCTGCCGGCCGTCTCGCGGCTTACGTCCTCGCGCCCTCGTCGATGTAGCCCTGCTACGCCTCCATCGGGCGCTGCGGGCGCGCTCGCGATCCGGCGCGGCAATCACGCCCGCGCTCCGAGACTGGTCCCTTCCTGGCGGGGCGCTGTACTAAGGGAGACTGAATCGAACTGCCTGCCGCCGCGCAGGGAAGGCGCAATGGATGCGTTGAGGTTCGGCAGGAAGCTGTCGCGGTTCTTGAACAGGGCCACCTGCTGCAGGGCCACGGAGTTGGTGGCCTGCTTCAATCCAAGGTTGCTCTCGAGCGCCATGTCGATGGCCTGGAAGATGGACACGCGGGGCGTCTTCGAGGCAGCGGCCTGCATGGTCCCGGTCAGGCACGCGATGACGGCCGCCGCGGCGAGACACGCCGGAAACCGCCTGCCCGGACATGAGGCCGGACGCCGCACCCTCCCCTGCGGGGAAGGTGCGCCTTCGGGCGCCCGCTTCCCTCGTCCGGGCATGGGCATGTTCAGCCGCCCGCGGGAGGCTGACGCCTCTGAAAACAGCCATGCCGATTTTTCGATAGTCCTGTGCTTCATTTCACGGGTCCGGTCCGGGTTCGAGTCTTGATTCGACTTTATATAATAACAGGCCGGGCGGCGTAAACCTGCGAACAGAATAAATTATTTTATGCTATCCTTAAAATGATTGTATCAATCCGGGGTTATCCATGCCCGGGAATGGCGGGATTCGCGGCAGGCCTACGATCGGACTGGAATATTGACCCTGCATAGAAGATGCGTATAATAAACAGCATGGCCAAGCTGTTTATATTTATCGCACAATCCGTTTTCATTGCCCTCTTCGCCTTTTTCCTGTCCGGCTGCGACGGGGACGGGGATTCCGACACCGGCACCG
>JBDRLK010000734.1:0-4628 GCA_043813155.1 Pseudomonadota bacterium
GACGTGGCGCTCATGAGCTCGAGCTGCGAGGGGAGCAGGCCGTGGGCAATGATGTCGGCCACGGCCTGGCCGGTTTTCTCGATATCATCGAAGAAGGCGATGCAGGCCGCGCGCTTCGCGGGCTTGGGGGCCATCCGCAAGACGATTTCCGTCATGATGCCCAGCGTGCCCTCGGAGCCGCAGTAGAGCTTTTCCAGCTGGTACCCGCTCGACTGCTTGGGCGTTTTCGCCCCGGCGAAGATGACGAGCGCCTCGGGCGTGACAACGGTCATCCCGAGAACGTAGTCCCTCGTGGCCCCGTACTTCAGCGCCATGGCGCCCGACGAGTTGGCTCCCACCATGCCGCCCAGCGTGGCCACCTCGCTGGAAGCCGGGCCGGGTATGAAAAACCCCAGCTTGCCCAGGGCGGCGTTGAAGTCGTCGCACACCACGCCGGGCTCCACGAGCGAAAAAAGGCCGTCGACCCTGATCTCCCTGATCCTGTTCATGCGCTGGAGGTCGACGATAATGCCGCCCATGATGGGCACGACGTGCCCGCACAGGGCCGTTCCCGCGCCTCTCGGGATCAGGGGGATCTTTTCCCTGCAGGCAATCTCCACGACCCTGCGCACCTCCTCCGTGCCGACCGGTCTGATCACCGCGTCCGGCTGTCTCCTGTGTATGCCCGAGTCAAAGGCGTACACGTACCTGTCCGCGGCCGAGGTGGTCACGTTCTCCTCCCCCAGGATTTCCTTGAGCTCATCGACGACAGAGTCTTTCATGGTCATTGCTTGTCTCCTTTTCGCGTCAGATCGGGCGCCGGGGGGCAATGTTTTCAGCAAGGCCCTGCGCGCCGGCTCGATTTTTCTCAAACAAATATAAGAGTGATTTCAGGACAATGCAAGAGCCTGGAAGCCATACCCGGGGTAGGGGAGCCTTCAGGCTCCCGTTTTTCTTTGCGGCGCGCCAGGGGCGCGCAGCTGCACGGGCGGCTAACACCGCCCCTGCCCGCGTCTGGGTGTAAAAGGTAATCATGAGATGGCTTCTACTGTTTCTCGACAAGGGGAACGGTAACCCCGCCGTCCATCATGAACAGGACCTTCGCCCCTTCTCCTCTTTTTTTCAATGCATCGTCGACAGCGGCCTGCAGGTCCTTGACGGGTTTCATTAAAACGGACGATACTTCCTCGTCGGACAGGCCGGTGAAGGCCCACATCTGCGCCCAGAGAGCGATCTCGGCCAACTTGGCCGCCTTGTGGTAGCCGAGCTTGTATTCCCGGTCTATTTTCTCCAGGATTCCCTTCGCGGTGCCGGAGGAAGCCATGAGCTCGAAAAAGCTCGCCTCCCCGATTCCCATCCTGCATTTCGACACGAGAATGAGAACCCCCCCCTCCTTCAGCGCGAGCTTCGCATTGTCGATCGCCTTCTGTGACTGGTACAGGTCCACGTCCATGGGGTAGGGCGCCGCGCTGACGACCACGTCGCACTTTTCCGGGATCTTCACGCAGAACACGTCATTCGATTTTTCGATAGCGGCGTCGAATGATTGGTGAATGTCTCCCGCGGTCGCGGCGTAGATATTCCTGTCCCGGTCGAGAACGGTCTGGATGGAGAAAATGGGTTTGGTTTCGATCGTCTTTATCGCGTCGATCATGTCCTCGTGCACGGGGTTGCCCTTCAGCTTCAGGGAGGCGGGCTCCGGCCTGATGGCGTACTTGTGGTTCTGCTCGATGGTCTCGTACGAGGCGATGCCGGGAAGAAACGATTTGCGGCCTCCCGTGTACCCGCCGAAGTAATGGGGCTCCACCGAGCCGATCACCAGGATGGCGCCGGCGTCCACCCCCATGCGGTTCACGCGCATCTTCGTGCCGGCGGCGGACTCGCCGATGAAGACCATGTCCTGCGAGGCCCTGCTGTCATGGACATGGATTCTCTCCCGCCACTTTTCATAGCAGGCGGGCCCGAAGATGAACTCGAACTCCTCCCTTGTGGGCGCCCTGTGAATTCCCGTGGCAACAATAAACTTAAAGTCCATTCCTTCAAGTTTCTCTTTAAGAAAATCCAGGACTTTAGAAGTCGGCGTGGGCCTTGTTCCGTCGTTCACGATAATGAGAAGATTTTTCGCCTCTTTCAGGAACTCATCGAGTGACGGGCCGCCGCAGGGTCTTTTCATTGCAGCTTCAAGGACCTCGGCCTGGTCCCGGGCAGGCACCTTGTTGGGATGCAGTATGCCCGCGACCCTGTCGTCCTGAACGTCCATGTCGATGAAGCTCCTGTCATAGGGTATTTTTATTTTCACGGCAGTCACCTGTTTTTCAAAAAGGGCTCACTATGGTTCGCGGGGAAATAAACTAGCATTTTCATCCGGCAGCCGCAAGCCTGAACAGGCAACTGTGAGATTTTCATCGTTGGGTGAGGCTAAAGCCTCCCCTAACCGACGGGGGTAGGGGAGGCTTCAGTCGCCCACAAGAGGCTGTGTCGCAACCCCTATGACCGACGGGTGTCATACAACATAGTGTAGCTGCACGCCCTTGGCGTGCCTGCATGTGGCGCCCCGAGGGGGCGCAGCTACAATTGCGACACAGCCCCACAAGGCTACCACTTCCAATCGCATCCCGGGCAGCCGGGTCGGCCATCAGGCTAATAAAATTGCTTGGAATTTGCAAAAAAACTTTTCCCTGTTATATTATATGGAAAGTTTTCATTGGGAAAGCGTATCTTTCTCCGGGGGCAACGCAACATGGTAAAGCCGTTTCGATACATTCCGCTCCACAGGCTTCCCTTCAAGTATCTGCCGCCGAATTTTGCCACTGCGGCCAACATGATCCTGGGGCTCCTGTCGATTGTTTTTTCGGTCAAGGGTGAGTTTCACACCGCTGCGTGGCTGATCATCCTTGCCTGTTTCATAGACGGGATCGACGGGCTGCTCGCCCGCCTGCTGAAGGCGACGTCACACTTCGGAATCGAGTTTGATTCCTTTTCGGACTTCGTGTCTTTCGGTATCGCCCCTCCGGCGATGATCCTCTGCTATATCATCTACAGCGACTTCGTGACCGCGGACATCGTTCACCTGGTGTGGATCGCGATCATCAGCGCCATTTTTTACATCCTGATGGCCGCCATCAGGCTGTCCAGGTTCAACGTGCAGACCATAGAGCTCGGCCAGACGCTTTTCCACGGGATTCCTTCAACGGCATCGGCGGGCCTCATAGCGTCGCTGTTCCTGACACTCCAAAAATACGGCAACCCGGTCAAGGACCCCGGCGACCTGATATTCCTGGCCTGCGCGACCCTGTTCGGGTTCGGCATCCTCATGGTGTGCACCGTGCCGCTGCTCAAGCTGAGGCCGAGAAAGAATCGCCTGGTAACGACAATCCAGCTGGTCAGCCTGGCTTTCTGCTTCGGCCTTGCCGTTGCCCGGAGGCTTCCGGACGTTCTTTTGGCAGCCGGAGTCACCTATATCGTCCTGGGCATCACCTTCGGCGTCAAGGCGGAGAGGGCGGTCAAGCGGGAAAAGGAGCAGGAGGTCGCTCTCGAGGAAGAATCCACGAAGTAGCCGGCCTGCGCTGCCGGTTTTCAGCCGGGGGCGATCCAATTTCTTCAAGGATAAAACTCTCTGATCGTATTAACAAGAAGCGGCATGTATGCTACAAGTGTCTTAAGCCGGTTGCATTAAAAATGCGGGGCATGGTTGAGGTCGTGGCACCTGGCGGGAAGAGCATGGGACAAAGACGATTCACAGACGAGGCCAGGGAGGAAGCCGACGGTTTTTTTTCGGTCCTGAAGAATAATGACTATTATACGATCCTTTCGGTGGACAGGAACGCTTCGCCCGATGAGATCAAGCGTGCGAGCTTTTCCCTGATAAAAAAGTTTCATCCCGATTCATTCCGCCACGACGAGCTCGGTGATTACAAGGCCTACCTGGAAAAGATCCTGATTTCCATATCCAAGGTATACGGCGTGCTTTCCGCTCCCGGCTCGCGGGCGAGATACAATGAGTTCCTCGAGCAGCAGAGCAGCATCAAGAGCATCGAGCAGGAAACGCAGAAGCTCGTCGAAAAAGTCAGGGTCAAGATCGAGAGTATGCCGGAGGATGCGAACGGCATGGACAGCCGGCCCTCGGACGCGCCCCTCGCGAGGAGGACCTCGCGCAGCTCACTGCACGGTTTGCAGGGCTTACCGCCGGAGATGACGCGAAAGCCGAAAAAGCGCAGAAGGCTCATCAGTGTTCTCGGTTGTGTGCCCAGGAAGAGCAGCGAGGACAAGAAGCCCAGAAGGAGCAGGATAGACAGTGTCATGAAAATGGCGAACGCGTCGGAATCGCAGGGAAAGCTGCTCGACGCCCTGAGGGCGCTCGAAGTGGCGCTCGAGTACGATCCGGAAAACAGGGACCTTCGCGACAGGCACAGCGACGTTTCGGACAAGGTCAATCCCGAGCTTGCGCAGAAGTATTATAACGCGGGCTGCAGCGAGGAGGAGTTCGGCAATATCGACAAGGCGCTGGAATCGTTCAGAAAGGCCGCCACGCTCTGCCCTGACATCGCCGAATATCAGTACAGGCTGGCCAACGTTTTGCTGGCCAACGACCGCAACCTTCACGAGGCGCTCAGCTATATCAGTGCGGCTCTCAGAATAGACTCAAAGAA
>JBDRLK010000735.1:0-15405 GCA_043813155.1 Pseudomonadota bacterium
AGCGCCTTGTCTTCTCCCTTGATGACCTTGGCCACCTGTTCGATGGCAGCGCTTATTTTTGCCGAGGCGTTTTCCAACTCGCTCATTTCTTGTCTCCTTTGTTGAGATCCCCCAGAATGGAGAGGTACCTGCCCAAGAGCGCACTGCTGTCCTTGCTCGAGGTTGAGGAATAGTGGGCCTTGTGGCAGATTTTTTCGAGCTTATCGAGAAGCTTTCGCTCAGGTGATTTTTTCCTGACCGGTTTTTCGTTCCACTTCTTCCCGGTCTGCCTGTGAATGATCTTCAGGGCCAACCCGTAGCTGCGTGTTTTTTCAAGGATGGCCGACAGCGTTTCCGTCTGCATGAGGCTCGTTCGCACCTTGTCTTCCGTCCGGCGGTAGGGAGGGGAGAACCTGCGGCTGGTGCCGTAAGCCGCAACGACAAACAGGAGAATGAACTGGTAGAAGGCCAGCCTGGCGCCGGGTCCCAGGACTTCCCATACCGAGGTGTCGGGCTTTTCGATCAGCCGGTGGAACTCTTCGAACCCGATCTTGATCTTGTCTTTTCGCCCGTACCTTTCATGGGCGAGCTCGAGCACGTTGAGGGCGAAGATGAGATTGTCGCCCTTGTTTATATTGCGGTTGAGGAAAAGGTCCGGGAACATGATGTTGATCACTCTTCCGCCGCCGAAGGACCGGACGGACAGGAAGGGCCTGCATTCGCCGAACATGAAAACGTCGTAGGTTCCCGGGTGAGCGGGCTGCATCTTCATGGAAAGGCATTTGGGCCTTTCCAGGTTTTCCTCGTACGTCGAGCTGAATGCGCCCAGCGATATACTTTCCAAGCTTTCGGCAAGTGTGAAAACGGCCGAATCCCCGCAGACCGTCCACTTTTCGTCGTCGGGCATGCACCCGGCGGGATGCTCGGGTTCGAAAAGCATGCTCTTTTCATCGACCGTCAGAAAATCACCGTGCCAGAGGGCCGATTCCGCCGCCAGCTCCGAGATGATGAGGGTGCCTCCCTCGGACACCCAGGTTTCGAGATGATCCAGGGCTTCGGAGGTAAGAGGCTTGACAGGAGTCAGCAGGAACACGACGGTGAGGTCCTGCCAGTCCCGGCTGCCGGGCTCATCCATGATCCTTCTTGCGTCATAGCCAAGCTCTTTCATGAGCAGGAAAAGAGCTTTCATCCCGCCGGGGCTCGGGGAAAGGGAGGAATAGAAATCGAATGTTTTGGCGCCGTTACCTTCCTTCGACCGGCCGGGCAGAAATGCCAGCAGAAGAAGCAGGCCCGCCAGGACCGCGGCGAAAATTATGATCGTTTTTCGCTTAATCGCCACGACTGCTTTCTACGAATCGGAGCATCCAGTCCGCGTCGCTCCGGTCCAGTGGGTGATGGCTGTAGGCGCTCTTTTCAAAGAGAGCGCCGGCCTGATCGGCGCCCTCGGTTTTTTCCCTTACGAGCAGGGTTATCTCCCTGGCCGTAAGGCTTTCCAGCCTTGGAATGACTCCCCTGTCCCGGAGCCTGAGAACGAAGTACACGTAGAGGAGGCGGATGGCCTCCCTGGTGTTGCCTTTTTTCAGGTGAGCCAGCGCTTCTTCCCTGATCTCGCCGGCCGATTTCTTTGTTCGAAACAGGCTTTCGATGCCGCCTTCCCCGGCCTTCTTTTCCACGCCGGGGCCTCCTCTGGCAATGACCCTGACCAGCACGATGATCCAGTGGATCAGCATGGCCGCCAGTATGGCCACGAGGATGACGATCAGGATTGTCTGAAGGTAGGGGGGCAAGTCGGTGAAGTACGAGGAGAGCTTCTCCATGATGCTGCGCAAAATCTCGATCGGGTTGACCCAGCCCTGGAATTCCCGGCGGGAAAGAATCTGCTCAAGCGTTCTGCAGGCTTCCTCGTGGTTGACGGTTTTGAGAAAGATGGATGCAATAACCATGGATACTCGTTTCGAAAAACCTGTGAAATCTTACAGATTTTCATCTTTCCTGTCCATAGGCTTTGAGCCATCTCATCAATTCCCCGGGTAGGGGAGGCTTCAGCCTCCCGCAGTTCCCCGGGTAGGGGAGGCTTAAGCCTCCCGCAGTTCCCCGGGTAGGGGAGGCTTCAGCCTCCCGCAGTTCTTTTAGGCACGCCGAGGGCGTGCAGCACCACGGGC
Source organism: Pseudomonadota bacterium (assembly GCA_043813155.1). Classification (GTDB taxonomy): domain Bacteria; phylum Myxococcota_A; class Polyangia; order DRWM01; family DRWM01; genus JBDRLK01. The sequence continues at coordinate 2,142 of JBDRLK010000735.1, forward strand.
GGCTAAAGCCGCCCCTACCCACGTTAGGGAGTAATGGTCAGCCGCCCCTACCCACGTTTGGGAGTAATGGTCAGCCGCCCCTACCCACGTTAGGGAGTAATGGTCGGTAAAGGGGACAGAGCACATTAGTGCTCTGTAAAGTGCTCTGTCCCCTTTTCATTATTGCGTTCGTGTGCTAAATAATATTTATGACTCTAATGAGTTTCAAACTGAAGATTGCGGGCCTCCCGGCTTTCGGTCTGGCCGCAGTGCTGCTGGCTTCGGCCGCGTGCAGCGAGCAGGCGGCGGAGACACCGCCTCCACCGCCCTGCGCAGATCCCTGCATCCCGGGTGAGGTGATGTGCGACCCTGCCGGCAGAAAGGTCACCTGCGCCGGCCCGGACGAAGACGGGTGCTATATATGGGGTCAGCCCGAGGAGTGCGGGCCGTATCAAATGTGCGTGGAGGGCGCCTGCGTGTGTGAGAATTTGTGCGAGGAGGGCGATGCCATGTGCGATCGTTACGGCAAGCTCAGGCATTGCGATGGCCCGGACGCCAACGGCTGTTTTCACTGGGGGACGGGAGAGGACTGCGCCGAGGGGCAGGAGTGCCGCGGCGGGTCCTGCGAGTGCGAGGATCCCTGCGCCGGGGGCGAAAAGACATGCGGTCTTTACGGTGAGAAGCTCGTTTGCGCCGATTCCGACGAGGATGAGTGCTTTGACTGGGAGCCTGACGGAGAATGCCCTGAAACGCAGGCATGCACGGCCGGCGAGTGCGTGTGCCTCGACCCCTGCGCCTTGGACGAGAGGTCCTGTGACATGGCGGGAAGGCAGTTCGTGTGTGACGGCCCCGACGATGACGGCTGCTACGACTGGACAGGCCCGGCCATCTGTCCCACCGGCTCCGTGTGCAGCCCTGCGCTCGGCGAGTGCACGGTCGGGACCGGAACAGAATGCGACGAGCTCAATGAATGCCTTTACGTTGGGCAGAAGATCTGCATGACGGAAGTCAAGTACCGCGCATGCAAGGTCGGGGAGAACGGGTGCCTCGAGTGGGACTGCTCGACCTGACCGGCCACGTGGCACACGTGCCCGGAGGGCACGGAATGCATCACGACTCCAGGCAGCGGCGTCTGCGAGTAGAGTCAATCCTTTAACAATCTATTATCTATCAGCCGCGTTTGAATTGAATATAGTTTTCCTGTATCCTCAACCTGCCCGCAATGGAAAAGAACGGATCAGAAAGCGCGCCGGAAATATCCGGAAGAATGATCCGGGTCGCGGCAGGCCCGCTGCTGTTTGCCGTCGTCCTGCTCATCCCTTTTCCGGGCCTTCCCATGAAAGGCCGGATCGTGCTTGCCACGGCCGCGCTCATGGCCTGCTGGTGGATGACCGAGGCCCTTCCCATTGCAGCGACATCGCTGATCCCGCTCGCGGCGTTTCCGCTCCTGGGTGTGCTCGGGGCGGGGGAGGCTGCCGCGCATTACGGGGACCAGAGGATATTTTTATTTGTGGGCGGATTTTTCATGGCCCGCGCCATGGAGCGCCACAACCTTCACCGCCGCATCGCCCTGGCCATCATGATCGCGCTGGGCACGGCTCCCCGAAGACTCATTCTAGGCTTCATGCTCGCCACGGCCCTGCTCTCCATGTGGATCTCCAATACGGCCGCCGCCATGATCATGGTGCCCATTGCCATGGCCGTCATCGCAAGCACGAAGAAGACCGGGAGCGCGTTTGCAACGGCGCTTTTCCTGGGCATCGCCTACGCGGCGTCCATCGGCGGGGTCGGGACCCTCGTGGGCACGCCGCCCAACATCGTGCTGGCGGGCCAGGTCAGCACGATCTTTGAAAACGCTCCGCCCGTCTCGTTCGCAAAATGGATGGTCGTCGGGGGATCCATGGCCGCGCTCTTTCTGCCGTTGGCCTGGTTCTACCTGACCTTCGTGGCGTTCAAGCTTGGTGACGCGGAGGGCGGCTCCCCGGAGGGGGGCCTGCTGCCCCCGGATCTGAGGAAGATGGGAAAGATGAGCCGCGCCGAGGCCGTTGTGCTCGTCGTGTTCGCGGCCATGGTCCTGGGCTGGATTTTTCGGGAGGACATCAACCTGGGTTTTGCCGTTGTCCCGGGCTGGAGCGGTCTTCTCGGCATCGAGCCCTGGGTCGAGGATTCCACGGTGGCGATCCTCGGCGCCCTCGTGCTTTTCATCTTCCCCCACAAGGGAGGGGGCCGCATTCTCGAGTGGCGCCAGGCGGTCGGCATTCCATGGGGCATCGTGCTGCTGCTGGGCGGCGGTTTTTCGCTGGCGGCCGCTTTCGGCAGCTCGGGGCTGTCGGCATGGATCGGCGGGCTGTTCGGGGGGCTGGGCGGGGTCCCGCCTATTCTTCTCGTATTCATTATTGCCGCGGTCATGACCACGCTGACCGAGTTCACGTCCAATACGGCGGTTACGACGCTCATGATGCCCATCCTCGCCGGCGCGGCTGTCACGCTGGGCACGGACCCGCGGCTCTTCATGATCCCCGCGGCCATGGCCGCATCGTGCGCGTTCATGCTTCCCGTGGCCACGCCGCCAAACGCCATTGTTTTCGGCTCGGGCGAGCTGCGGATCAAGGACATGGCAAGGGCCGGCCTCGTTCTGAACATTCTTTAGGTGGTAATCGTAACGCTCGTGACCTGGTTTGTCGCTGTGCGCGTCTTCGGGATAACGCCGGGGGAGCTTCCGTCCTGGGCGATCATCCGTTAAGGCGGTTTTTCATGGATTGGCGGACCGGTCGCCGGCCCCGGCCTTTCCGGCTCCCGTGGTTCCGATGCCGAGAGTGGCGTGAACGCCTTTTTCTTTCGAGATGCCGAAGCCGAAGGAGAGATAGCCCTTGTCCCATCCGAATATTTTCTTGAGCGCATTGTGGTTCTGGACGAGAGCCCAGGTTTGGGCGTCGCTGCTCGCATAGATCTTCATCTTCCTGATCAGCTTCATCTTCTGCGCTTCATCGATTTCACCTGCCGGCATCTCGGGCGTTATGATCATGAAATAGACTTTTTTCCGCAGGACGAGGTCGATTTTCTCGCTCACGGTTTCAACGAGGTTCGTTTGAACGGACAGCATCAGGGGGACCGCATCTCCCTTGTTCAGGTAGAATACAAGGGCTCCCTTTTTACCGGACGCGATTTCAGCTTCCTTGACCTGGCTGTAATGGACCATGTCGGACGGATCGACAGCTTTTACAAGCGTTGCTTTGCCGGCGCACCCTGCGGCAAGCAGGGCGAGCAACGTGATGACGGGTAATTGTTTCATCTGCAGGCCTCCTTCGTTTGCTGGTTCGCTGTAACATTTACTAACGCGGATAATTCCGGTTTGCAATTCATTAATTAAAAACCGCACGGCGGCGGTGCGATTTCGTTGGGCGGACTGGTGCTCCGATGTCTGCGTGAAGGAGTGCAACCTGGGCGCTGTTTTCACCACTGACGGCGACATTGCCGGGACCGGGCACTGCACCTTCGTGCTGGATGCCGAGATGTTTGAAGGAGCCGGCTGGTCCGCCGCGTTCAACGGGTGCGAGGCCTATGATGCCCACATGGTGACGATCACGTCGGCGGACGAAAATAATTTCGTGCGCCAGGTCGCGATGACCTATCCCTGGAACACACATTTCTGGATCGGCCTCATGAGGGACTGGGCCGGAGAGTTCTACTGGAACACCGGGGAGCCGTACCATTATACGAACTGGTACGCGGACCCCGTCGAATACTTCGCGACCATGAAGACGTCCGAGCCCTATAACGGCAGGTGGCTCACGGCGGGCTGCGCCAACGCCTTCCCGGTCGTGTGCGAGCACGAGTGGTAGATTCCGCAACTTGATTATTCGGCCCTCCTCGCCTATATGTACAGTGTGGCAGGAATTGAAAAGAAACTGCTCGTTGCGGTCGTGGTTCCCGCCCTCTGCCTTTCCTCCTGCTGCTTCGCTTCAAGCAGGGAGGCGAAAAAGCTCTTCAACGAGGCAGAGGATCTTCTGGAAAAAGCTCAAAAGGCCGAGGAGAAAAGCTATTCCGACGCGCTGGGGCTCTACAGGGGCGTGTTGGATAAGCTCGAGACACTGACAACGCAGTACGGTTCCACGCGAATCGCGAAAAAGCTCCTGCGGGGCGACGAGAAGGTAGGTCCTTTCACGCTGGACGAGCTCAAGGGTGTCGTGGTTCCGGAAATAGAAAGGAAAGCAGCCGGTCAGGCCGATCCCGACGCCTGCATGCGTTACGTGATTGAGAGCATTGACGATGCGGAGGACAGGGCCCGGGCTTATGTGGCCGCGGCCGGCTACCATGAAGAGGCGGGCCGGCAGGGCAGGGCGGCAGAGCTTCTTTCAGAAGCTCTGGAGACGGTTAAAACCATGGAGGAGACCATGGAAAAGTCCTTCATGCTGCAGGAGGTGGCGGACGCGTATCTTCACGCAGGCCATTACGACAAGGCTGTCGAGGCCGCCGAGCTGCTCGATGACGGCTTCGACAGGGCGACGGTGCTGGCGGCCGTGGCAGGCGCGCTGGCGGCCGCGGGCGAGCACGAAAGCGCGCTCGAGACAGCGGGAAGGCTTCAGGACGAGGAAGACAGGGCCGTTGTGCAGGCCGCCATTGCGGTCACGTACGCGAAGAGCAGCCAGCTGGACAAAGCCATGGATATTGCGAAAGAAATCAAGAGCCCCTATGACAAAAACAGGGCCATGATCGAAATTGCCGGTGCATGGGCTCGCGCCGGCAAACACGGCAAGGCGCTCGAGGCGGCCAAAACCGTCACGCATAACGATGACAGGGCAAGAGTCCTGGCGGAAATGGCCGTGGAATACGAGGTTGCGGGACAGGCAAAAAAAGCCGCCACGCTTATCTCAGGGGCTTTCGCGGCGATCGAGGAAATCGAGGAGCTGGAGGACAGGGTCATGGTGCTGGCCGCCGTAGCCGCGCGGTACGCGCGGGCCGGCAGGGAGGAGGAAGTGGCCAGGATCCTGGCCAGGCTCAATGAAGCTGTCGACAAAGGCGCAACTGATTCTCTCAAAAGCAATCTCAAGAGCGATGTCCTGGCCGAGATCGTGGAAGCCTACGGCGAGGCAAAGCATTATGACAGGGCCCTGGACACGGCAAAAGCCATCGAGGGGTCCGCGGAAAGGGACGCGTCTCTTGCCGGGGTCGCGGGCCTGTACGCGGGGGAGCAGAAGATCGATACGGCCCGGGAGGTTGTGGGGCTCATCATGGATGATCATGAGAAGGAATATGCGTTTTCCCTCATTGCCGGCGCCTGCATCAGGGAGGAAAGGTTTGCCGATGCCCTTGAGCTTGCAAAAACCATGGAGTACCCTGGTTTTAAAAACAATGTTCTGGCGCGCATTGCTGCAAAGTGCGCTGCAACGGGCCGGGCGGTAGATGATGATTTAATAAAACTCCTGCATGACATTCTGATGCAGGTTGGCTGAGGAATGGGCGACTGAAGTCACCCATACCCGGGATTTCAATTTCGTAATGACGGGCAGGGGAGGCTTCAGCCTCCCGGAAGGAGCTGGGAAATGACAAGGAAATGGCTTACACTATTCATGTTCTTCGTTCTCATGATTGCGTCGGCCGGGGAGGCCTTCGGGGACGAGACCCTTATGTACGACGACGGCATTTCCTCGGGAGGCACGTACCCCACGCGCGTGGGCGACATCGAGGCTGTGGGCTTTACACCTGCCCATCCCTGCCGCGTCACGAAGATCAGCATCTGGTTTACAGGCACGTCGGAAACAACGGGCGTCACCATCTGGGCCGACTACGCCGGAAGCTGGCCCGACACGGGCTGGCCCGACCCGGAAACGGACGGCGAACCCCTGTTCGCAGCGGCTGTAACGCCCAACGTGAACGAGTGGACCGAGATCGTCATACCCGAGGGCGAGGTTGTCATCGACCCGCCCGTCAACTTTTACGCGGGCCAACTCGTGAGCGGGAACCTCATGCGCATCGCGGCCGACAGCAGCGCGCCTGAAAGCGGCCCCTACAACTCGAAGCTGCGCATCGGCGCGGACTGGTACATCACCAACGACGCCGACCTCATGGTGCGCGCGGACGTCGAATATTTCGACATCGTAGAGGAACCGGTTTTTACCGACGTGACCGAATCGTCCGGCCTGGGCACATCGCCGTCCAGGGTGGCCTGGGGCGATTACGACAATGACGGGGACGACGACCTTCTGGTGAGCGGCTCGCGGCTTTTCAACAACGACGGGGGCGCGTTCACCGATGTGAGCGTGGAAGGGGGCATCCGCGTTATCGAGGAAGAGGTGGAGGTCGTGCAGTGCGGCGGCAGCGGCGGCGTCTGGGCCGACTATGACAATGACGGCTTTCTGGATTTCTACTCGACATCCCATGGGTTCGTGCCCGCGTGCGACACTGGCGAGGGCGGCGACTGGTACTGCAACAACCAGTCGGACGGCGAGATCCCGCAGTGCCTGGACGGGTACTGCCGCAACGAGGAAGACCCCTGGCCCACGCACGACTGCCTGTTCCACAACGAGGGCGACGGAACGTTCACCGTGGCGCCCGAGGAGGGAAGCCCCTATGACTTTGCGCCCACCGAGGGAGCGGCGTGGGGCGACTATGACAACGACGGTTTCGTGGACCTGTACGTGGCCAATTACGAGGAGCCAGGATCGTGGGCAGGGGACAACCTGGGCCGGGGGACCACGGACCTGCTCTGGCGAAACAACGGCGACGGCACGTTCACCGACGTGAGCAGCGAGTCCATGAACGCGACCTGCCGCAATAAGAGCGGCCGCGGGGTCAACTGGGGCGACTACAACGACGACGGGCTCATCGACATATTCGTGTCCGTTTACCGCCTCCAGCCCAACTGCCTGTGGCGCAACAACGGCGACGGCACGTTTTCCGAGGTCGCGGCCGAGACGGGCGTGCAGGGCGTGCTCATCAGCGGCGCATACGGCCACACCATAGGCTCCCAGTGGATGGATTACGACAGCGACGGGGACCTGGACCTGTTCTCGGCCAACCTGGCCCACCCGCGCTTCATCACCTTTTCAGACAAGAGCATGCTCCTTAAAAATTCCGGGCCGCCCGACTACGTTTTCACGGACGCAAGGCAGGAAAGCGGCATCGTTTACCAGGAGTGCCACTCGGACCCTGCCTGGGGCGACTTTGACAATGACGGGCTCGTGGACCTCACCATCACCGACGTGTACGTCGGGCAGCTCTCCGAGCTGTACCGCCAGCGAGAGGACAATACCTTCGAGGACGTGACCTACGAGACGGGAACGGCCGTGGATAACGGCTGGGGCGTGGCCTGGGCGGACATGGACAATGACGGGGACCTTGATCTCGTCTCAAGGTCGCTTTTCAGAAACGACACGGACAATGACAACCACTGGCTGGCCGTACATTTGGAAGGAACGGATTCGAACCGGGCGGCCATCGGCGCGCGCGTTGACGTTTCCTGCGGCGGCAAGACGCAGAGCCGCCAGGTGGAGGGAGGCAAGGGAACAACGAACCAGAGCTCGCTCACCCTGCACTTCGGGCTGGGGGGCTGCGACATGGCCGACGAGCTCACGGTGCGCTGGCCGTCGGGTCTCGTGGAGACCATGGCCGGCGTGTCCGTGGACCGGCGGCTCGAGCTCGTGGAGGGGAGCGTGACGGTAGAGGAGGAAGAGGAGGAGCAGGACGCGGAGAGCGCCGGGGAGCCATCCGCGGACGCTTCTGCCGACATGCCCGTGGACGTCGCGGCGGACGACGAGCCCGTGGACGATGACGGGGACGGCGGCGGCTGCGGGTGCAGGATCGGCCGCTAATCGCCGGTAGCCGCAGGCTTTAGCCTGCTAATCGCCGGTAGCCGCAGGCTTTAGCCTGCTAATCGCCGGTAGCCGCAGGCTTTAGCCTGCTAATCGCCGGTAGCCGCAGGCTTTAGCCTGCGCAACAGACAGTGGATGGTCCCTGCTGGTATTACAGCTTTAGATTTTCCGTGACGTGCCAGGCCATGAGCTCCAGGTCGAACCCTTCCTTGATCTCCCGAAGCTCGAAATAGACCATGGCGGTGACAACGATCCCCACGGGCGCGACAATCGCCACACCCAGGAAATCGATGAGGGCGTGGAAAAAGATAGACTCGAGAGAGGCGGCGGAGAAAACCGACTGGGCCACGGCGGCGCAGGCGGCGGAGACCGGCCACTTGACGATGCTCACGAGGAATATGATGATGAGAATGGTGAAAAAATTGTTGCCCGAGAGCTTGTAGCTGCGCTCCAGCGATGCGAAAATCCCCTGCCTCTCCACCACGCACACGGGAAAAACGAGGTAGAAAAAGACCAGCGGGATTACCATGGGGATCATGCAGAGCATGAATCCGATGGTGGCCAGGAGCCCGACGATGATGTTCAGGACCAGGGCCTGGGGATAGAGCCTGAGGGCGGTCTTGTAAGCGTCGACGGCGCTGGCCTTGCTGCCCGTGTAGATGTTGAAGATGGCCGACGTGACGGCCATGATGCCCAGGGGGTAGATGAAAAACCATACGATGACAAAGGCGCCGATGGTCATGAAGGAGACGAGCAGTCCCGTCGTCTGCAGGAAGGGGCCCACGGTGGCCATCTGCGTCTGGACCTCCATGTACCTGACGGCGAGATTGAGAAAAAAAGCGGGGAAATAGAAAACCAGGACGATCGTGTAGATGAGAATGAAGTTGTCCCTGAGTATCTTGAATGACCTGTCGAGAACTTTTCCAAGATTCAAGGCGTCCAGCTCCTTCCGGAAGATATGAGCTCCGGTCTTTCTTTACTTTGTAGCAAATCCCGGCTGGTATGACAACCGCTGCGGCGTCGGAATGCGGGCGGTCAGTCCTGTTTCACTGGAGGCGGCTCTTCGGGCGGCTTATGAAGATGCGCTCCGGGCAGGTACAGCCTCGAGGGCTCGGTGAGCAGGCCCCTGACCCTGGATTCGCCGTATTTTTCGCACAGGTATTTGGTCCTGCCGGCCATGCAGGCGTTCATGTGAATGTCCCGTGAAAAAGCGGTGTTGATGCCCGCGGCCGCGATAGCGCCGACGAGCGGGACGACCGTGGCCGCCACTTTTTCCGTCATCTGGATGCCGAGCCTCTGCAGCAGCTTGTTGATCAGCTTTATAAGAACGGGCGAGCTTTCTTTTGCGATCGTTCTGGCCAGGTCTTTGCCGGCCGCGGACACGATGAACTCCTGCGCCTCTTTCACCATGAGCCCCAGGCCCAGGCGGGTCATGATGTACCCCGTGTCCGTTGAATCGTCCTCGGGCGCGGGGGAGCCGCTCGTCATGAGCCACATGTAATAGGGGACATTGGAAGGGTCGGAAGGGTCAATGCCGTAGCAGGCGCACACGGTCTGGATGTTTCTGAAAAAAATCGTGATGGACGCGGGAATATCGATGATGGCTCCCGGCAGCCCGATGAGACCGGTGGCCACGCCGGAAAGAATAACGGGCAGGCGGTTGGACATGCCGTAGCCCTTTGCCTGCTCGTCCAGGATCTCGAGGGGGATGTCGTCGAACCTTTTGATCTGGGTCATGCCCGCCTTTCTTGCCAGCTTTCTCCAGATGTTGGGAGCATCGAACGTCTGGCGGGACAGGTCGAGACAGTTTTTCAACCCCTCGTTCACGGCCCCGGATATCTGCGTCCTTCCCCACTCGGGCAGGGAGAGGATGAGCTTTTCCACTGGCGTGCCCAGCGCGGCGAGCGCCCTGGAGAAAAATGAGGGATGCTGGTGCCAGACAACGACCAGGCGCATGATCCTCATTTCGTAATCGGAAAAATCCTTATTTTCATTCATCTTGTCATTTCCTAAAAACCAGGGGAAAACCTGAAATAAATATAGAAATAAAAGAACGGGATGACAATGAGCAGGCCGTCGATCCGGTCCATCATGCCGCCGTGGCCCGGGAAGAACTTTCCGGCGTCCTTTATCCCGCTGGAGCGCTTGATGAGCGATTCGATCAGGTCCCCGACAACGCCGGAAAGGCTGCCGCCAACGCCGAGGATGACGGCGTCCTGGAGAGTTATTTGCGGCAGAAAGATGAAGTGAGCGCTCATTGTGGCGGCCAGCGACCCGGCGATGCCGCCGGCCACGCCCTCGATGGTCTTCTTGGGGCTGAGGTTGGGTGCGAGCTTGTGCTTTCCGAAGGCCCTGCCCGCGAAATAGGCTCCCGTGTCGCAGAGAAAGGCGGTCATGAGGATGCAAAGGACCCACCGGGGGCCGTGCTCCAGCCTGTTGTGAATCACGGCCAGGACGGTCAGAAGTATTCCCGGGTAGAAGAGCGCCGTGAAGAGGCCGGCCAGCCTCCTGCCCGCGGTTTCGACGGGCTTGTAAAAAATTATCCCCGTGAGGCACAGCGCCGCGCCGGTGAAGGCCAGCTGCACGATCCCGAGATGGGCGTCGATCAGGCCGTCCCGGGGAAAGCTGAACATGGCGTAGCAGAAAAGAAGGATGATCGCGCTTCCGGCGGAGTACTGGACCCTGCTGCGCGACTGGCCGATCATGGTCATCACCTCGAAGCTTCCCGCGAAAATGCACACCGCTACCGGGATCAGGATCGTCCACTTGGGCAGAATGAATATGAACAGGATCAGGAGCGGAATGGCCACGCCCGCAGTGGCGAATCTTTTCGCGAGGTTCGACATGATTTTTAGCTGTCGTTTCGTTGAACTGCCTGGAATATTACTCGCCGCATTGCAATAAGCAATTCATTTTCCAAATTTCTTCCAGGGAAACCCAGGTGTCATTCCGAAGGCAGCGATCAAGACAAAGCCGAGGGACCTCAGAACTCGAATTCAAGCTTTTAGATTCCTCGGCAATGTCTGGAACATCACATCGGGATGACACTGAGTTTGAATTGAGATACCGGGCTAGCGTCAGTTTCCTAATTAGAGCATAGAAACAAAGTCAATTTACCCTAAAAAGCCCAATAATACAAGTAAAAAAAAGACCTTGCCTCGTCGAGAAAATGTATACACTGATGATGAAAACGGAGTGGATTATAAAGAGCTATGGATGAGCCAATTTAAATAGGTCAAATATTTTGCATAATTCGTCTTGGAGAGGTGAGCGTTCAGATAAAACATACTCGGCGCGAAGACGACCCCGTGACTGTCCGGTTTGAGGCGGGTAGAGGTTGATAATTTCCTCGACATTACTCAATTGTTCCAGCAGTGAAGGGATCGTGAGCTTGATGCCTGCTTGAGCCGCCTTGCGTTGAAGCAGAGAACTAAACGTCAGAGCTATCACGCAGTAAAAGGCATGCACACGCAATTTCTGGTCGGTCCAATGGAAAGAAGGAGAAAAGCTGACCCAGTGAGGGTCTTTCATTCGCTTGAATGCATCCTCAATACGGGATTGAGCTCGGCTTCCAAGGATGATTTCTTCTGTAGACCAATCATGATTGTCTGTGCACAGAATGCGTTTGCCAAGGCGGGTGCGTTTGAGCTTATCGAAGGCTGCCGCATCGGTCCAGAATGTAAAATCGAGACGGCTCTTTGATGCCGCAATTTTTGTTTTGAGTATCTCGGAAATATACTGGCCGGTGGTTATTTCCTTGAGCCTTTTTTGTAAGGACTCGCGGGTGTATCCCTTGCCCTTGGCGCCAGGCTGTTGGCTGCGGTGGAGTTTGGTACGCAACTGCCGCAGCTTCGCCCGTTTTTTTCGTAAGGCTACGCTGATGCCGGCCAGTTGCCCGGTCAGAAGGTTCTGGCTTCTTGTCACAACCACGGTACGCTCTTCGCCCCAAATGTCTTTCTTGGTCCGATAGGCCGTGGTTCCATCCAGGCGAGGGTCGTCGAACGCCTCAAACCGCCGCAGGGGGACGGAGAGAAGGTCCTTGTGATAAGTGACCGTCAACGAGGTAATGAAATGGTAGTCGCTATCATCGATCTCCTCCATGGCGTCCTTGGACGTGTTTCCCCCGTCAAAAACCAGGGTGATTTGCTCACATTCTTCGGCGAATTTACGATAGCGTGCCACAAGGCTTTCTGTCACGCTTGAAAACATGGCCGCGTCATTCTGGTTGCCGGGATAGACGTGGGAAAAAAGAGGCACGTGAAAGTCCATGCTGACCAAAAGAGCCAGTCCCAATATTCGCAAATCCTTTCGTTTGCTTTTGGGATGTCCTCGCTGGGGGAGCGTGGAAGGGTTCTGGGTGTCGATATAGGTATCGAAATTCGTGGCATCGAATAACAGGGTTCTTAAATCGATTTTGAAATGGTCAATCAGGCGGGCTGTTAATTCCTCCTCGATGGCCGCAATAGAGTTCTCATCCAGATAACTCATGTGATCCCAAAACCGCTGGCTTGCCAGGGAGCGTTGGGAGGTGGGAAGGAGGCGACGCAAAACGGTTTTACAATACCACTGGTAGAGGGATTTCTTGCTTGTTGCCGCCACGCACCTGTTCAGAGCCGCAAGGAGAATATATTCCCCGCATGATAGGCCCTGATTACGCTTGGGAATATGTTTATCAATGATTTCGACCACCCCAAGCTCTTGAGCAAGATTCCACAGGGCTGCAATCGCTCCAAACTTTATCACTTTAGCTTTAATGGCTTTCCCTGGGCCTTCTCGAAGGCGGCGCAACAGGCTCTCGGCGGTTCCCAGATGCATAATCACGATGGGGCGTGGTTTTCCGTTAACGCGTCTTGATTCGACGATTTGCCAATACGTGTGTCCTCGTGAGGGCTTCTTTTGAATCGTGGTCATTATTATCAGTGTATACCATGCCTTGATTGCGCTGTCAAGCCTTGGAGGATGAAATTAATAATATTCTATGTAAAAAACAATAATTAGACATTACCGTATTAAACCTGGAGGGGCTTTACTTCAGTGTATACGTATTCGGCTTGAAATGATAGCTTGAGCCCTTAGCTCGATATTTTTCATTTCTCGTCCTGAAAAAGCAGATTATCCTGGTGACTAAATCTTCAAATCCATGAAAATCCGTGGTATAAGTAGGAAAGTCAGGCTAGGAGTTGTTTTTATAGAATAATCGTATGATTGTAAAGCGAGAAGAAGGTATGAGAAAAGCTCTTACCCGAAAATGATGTCTTCGATAACGGGCGGCACGAGGAAGTAGACCTCTCTCGAGTCCAGGACGGTTACCTGGTCTCCGATAACCTTGATGTAGGCCTTGTAGAGCTGCGGCTCCTCAACCGCCGGGATCGTCTCGTTTCTCTTCACGAAGATGTCGAAGCAGACCGTTGTCCCCGGCGTGATATCGATGAAGTACTCGGGATTGTCCGGGTTGTTGACGGTCAGGCCTCCCA
>JBDRLK010000736.1:0-6861 GCA_043813155.1 Pseudomonadota bacterium
AACTCTACAGCCCCGGCCCCCTACACGCGCTCGATGTCCTGAACGCCGGTGACGCGCTCCAGCGCGCGGATGAGGCTCACGAGCTCGGAGGTGTTGGAGATCTCGAAGGTGAAGAGATTCACCACGGACCCGTCCGATTTCTTCTCCGACCGCGCCGCGGTCACGTTGATGCCCTTGGACGCGATGAACTGCGTCAGCTTCGCAAGGATGCCCGGCACGTCTTCCGTGATGACCCTGATCCCCGCCTTGCTTTTCACTCCCTGCGCGATGTTCCAGGAAATTGAAACCCGTCTCTCGCTGTCGCCGGCCAGAAGGTTCGGGCAATTGGCCCTGTGGATGGTAATGCCGCGGCCCCTCGTGATGAACCCCGTGACCTTGTCCCCGGGCAGCGGCTTGCAGCACCCGGCAAATTTCACGAGCAGGTTCCCGATGTCGCCGATCCGGATTTCCCCCGAGTCCCTCCGGATTCCCTCGAACATCCTCTCGTCGATCTCGTCCTCCTCCCGCGCCTCCTCCTTTTCCACGGGCGGCTTGAGGATCTCGTAAATTTCTTCCAGCGCCACTTTGCCGGAGGCTATCCGGATATACACCTCGTTCATGCCCGGGGACCTGATCTCCTCGGCCACCTTGCCCAGCTTCCCCTTTTTTTCCATTTTATGAAGGGACATGGATTTGTCCCTGAGGAACTTTTCGAGGATATCCCTCCCCTTCTCAATCTGCTCCTTCCTCAGGATCGCGTTGAGGTATGAGCGTATTTTTGTCTTTGCACGGGTCGTCGCCGCCATGTCCAGCCAGTCTTTCCTGGGGTGCTGGCCCGGCTTGGTAACGACCTTGACCAGGTCCCCGCTCGCAAGCTCGTGGGAAAGCGCAGCCATGTTCCCGTTGACCAGCGCCGCGGTGCACCGGTGGCCGATATTCGTGTGAATGGCATAAGCAAAATCCAGGGGCGTGGCCCCCTTGGGCAGGGCGATGACATCCCCGGCAGGCGTAAAAACATAAATCTCCGAGGAAAAGATCTCCTCCCCGCCCCGCTCCTCCCCGTCCTCTTCCAGGGACGAGGTGATCCACTTGAGCTGCTTTTCCTCGATCGGCGATATGCGCTTCTTACCCTTGGCCTTGTACCTCCAGTGCGCGGCGATGCCTTCTTCAGCCACCCTGTGCATCTCCCGCGTCCTGATCTGAATTTCTATTCTCTTGTTTCCCGGCCCCGTTACGGACGTGTGCAGCGACCTGTACCCGTTCTTCTTGGGCACGGAAAGATAATCCCTGAACCTCCCCGGTATGGGGGACCACCTGCCGTGAATGATGCCCAGCACTTCCCAGCACTGCTGCTCGCTGTCCACGATGATCCTGAAGGCGATGATGTCATAAATCCCGTCCATGGTGACGCTCTGGCGCTTCATCTTCTGGTAGATGGAATACGAGTGCTTGACCCTCCCGAAAACATCCGTCTCGATGCCCCTGTCGCGGCACATGGCCCCCAGGAGACCCGTTATCCTGGATATGTACTTCTCGCGCTCGTTTTTTGTTTCAGAGAGCGCGCCCATCACGCCATCATAATCATCCGGATTGGTGTGCCGGAAGCCGATGTCCTCGAGCCGGCTCTTGACGCGATGGATGCCGAGCTTCCCCGACAGGGGAGCGTACACTTTCACGCTTTTTTCCAGGATTCTGCCCTTTTCCAGTTTCGTGAAATGGTCGAGATTGATCATGATCTGCGTGTGATCCACCAGGTAGAGGATCAGCGTTCTTAGATCCCTTGCCTCGTTTATGATCATGCGCCGGAGGTTGTCCGACTGCTCAAGGCTCTGGCTCCTGTCGTCGATCTCGCGAAGCCGCCCGTACCCCATGAGCAGCCCCCTCGTCTCTTCCCCTATCCCTTGCGCAACGTCCTGTCCGTGCCGGTCGCAATCGTGCAGCAGCGCGGCGGCGAGCGAGGGGATGTCCTGGCGCATGCCCGCCAGCATGACGGCCACGTCGAGGGGGTGGACTATATAGGTCTCGCCGTTGACCCACCTGCGGTCCGCGAAGATCTTCTTCGACAGGTCGAAGGCTTCGCGCAGGTCGTCCAGCTCGCTCTCCGAGGCATATGCCGACACCTTGTCGAGAAGCTCGGTGAATTTTATTTCAACGATTTCGTGCATTCTCTGCTCGTTCACACCGGATGATCAAATTCTGCCTTTTATAATATAAGCATTGAAAATGCTATTGTATATTTTAATTATCTCGCATAAAATGTTTTGAGTTATTCTTGGAGGAAGTATGACCATTGCGAAAAAAAGGGCATGCCTGTACGGTTTTGAGCCGACGCTTATGGGTATGTTGAAGGAGAGCCTGTATTTCGCGGGCGCCGAGCCCTTTGAAGTGGAAGACCTGACCGGTTTCTCGAAAATGTTCAAGACCCGGCCTCCGAATATCATGGTGATGTCCCTCGACTCGCTCGAAGCGCTGGATTTCCACGTCATGGTAGCCAGCGACCCGCAATTCGACAACGTCGCCATTATCGTGGGCACCCAGGACGTGCACTCGCGTCAGCTTCGCGCCTACCTGGAAACCTGCGCCAGCGATTTCTTCCTGGTCTCCCAGCCCTATCACCTCAAGCGGCTGACCATGGCCGTCATGTCGCAGAACCCCTGGAGCGAGGTGCCCACGGTGAGCGGCAAGCTTCTTCTTGCCGACGGCAACCTGGAGCGGCGCATCGGCGTCGCAAGGTCCCTGCGGCTGGCGAAATTTGACGTCGAGTTCGCCGATTCCGTGAGCGATCTCAAGGAAAAGGCCGGCGGCGGGCATCCCTATCGCATGATCATCTCTTCCGTGCGCCTCGAGGACAGGCAGGCCGCCGTGCTGTTTGAAGAGATGTACTGCGACCCGGAAATGAAAAAGGCCCCCTGGCTGATCTACAGCGACAGAGAGGTCCTGGCCAACACGAAAAGCGACGCCCCTGGTGAGCTCGTGGCCATAGGAAAAGACATGAGCGCGGAAACCATATCCTTTCACGTTCAGAATATTCTCTCGATGCCGCTCAAGGAGCTGAGAAAATCGGAAAGGCTCCCCTATTTCACGCCCGTCAAGTTCATCATCGAGAGGATCAACGAGGAGCTGTGGGGGTACAGCACGGACATCAGTGAAAACGGCATCTACATCAGGACGCTGATTCCCCCGCCGCCCGACACCATGCTGACCATCGCGTTCAAGGCCCCGACCGCCGAGGGCAGCGTCCAGCTCGGAGCACGGGTCGCCTGGAGAAAGGAATTCGGGTCGGACTCCTTTCCGTCCAAGCATTCCGGTTTCGGCGTCGAGTTCGCCAGGTTCTCGGAGCCGGACAAGGCCGCCGTCGCGACCGGGTACAACGTTCTTGCCAAATCCCTCAGGACGAAAGAATGCCTTAAGTAACAATGACCGAAGAAGAACCCCGGTCCCCTGCCGGCAGCGTGATTTCACGATGCGCTGCGGCCGGAAAAACCCTGGCCAGGGTCGTCAGGGAAATGGGCGTGCGCTTCGCAAGGTCCGACTGCTTCCGGCTGGCCTCGTCGCTCAGCTTTCAATCGCTCGTGAGCATCGTTCCCGCGTTCCTCTTCCTTCTGTGGAGCTTCCAGCTCGTGTACCCGGACTTCGGCATAGCCAAGATGACGGACCTGATGCGCCCCTATTTTTTCCCCGAGATGCTCGAAGACGTCACGCAAACCATCGCCGACATCATCGAAAAGATCAACTTCGCCGCTCTCGGCTGGATCGGGGCCGCCCTTGCCTTTTTCGCCACCTTTTCGCTCGCGTTCAACTTCAAGGGCGCGCTGGACAGGATCTTCAAGATCAAGGACATCAAGCCCTCCCAGCTGCGGCGCTTCACAATCGTCATCACCACTGTCGCCGTCTTCCCCGTCTACATCTGGTTCATTTTCCGCGAGACGCGCCTGTGGTTTCACGTGCCGTCGGTCCTCATCATCGCGCGGCCCTACAGCATAACGATCCTGACGCTCTTCCTGCTCTACCGCCTGCTGCCCGAGCAGCCGCCGCGCACGTGGAGCGCGCTGATCGGCAGCCTGCTCGCGGGCGTTTTCCTCGAAATGGAGAGGATGTCGCTGGCCATGTACTTTTCCTACATGAAGGGCGTTTACAGCATCATTTACGGCGCCCTGTTCCTGCTTCCCCTGTTCCTGGTCTGGCTCTACTTCGCCTGGGTCATCATCCTGTCGGGCGCAACCCTCGCCTCGGTCATCGAAAAGCTGATGAAACAAAGAGACCGCGAAAGCCGATTGCTTTAATCTGCCCTGGGGCGCGGGCAGGGGCGGCTTCAGCCGCCCGAAACGAGAACACTCACGGGAGGCTGAAGCCTCCCCTGCCCGGGGCATTGACGAGATTGACGGCAGCCGAAGGCCGCCTACTCCACATACTCCCAGATGATGGTCGTGTCCTGCTCTTCCTCGATACCCGTGATGGTGTAGCTGAAGATGGGGGGAAGGACGATCGGGTCCAGGCTCATGTTCACCAGGTCTCCCGGCGAGGGCATGAGGTAGACGCCGCTCTCGTCCACGTCGAAAATCGCGATCACGTAGCCCGTTTCCGCGACCGTGGGCTCGGCGCCGAGCAGCAGCTCGTAGGGCTGGCCGGCATCGGCGGACAGCGTGACCGCCTCGGTCATGGAATAGCCGAGAATGGCGGGCGAGGAGGCGAGCGGGTTGTCGATGACCGCCACGTACAGGCTCCCGGTCAGGTCGTCCTGGGTCGCGGCGAATTCGGCGTCGATGGTGACTTCGCCGAACACGCGGCCCACCCTGACGTTCATCACGTAGGCGGCGTCCACGACGGCAACGTCGGCGGCCAGCGTTTCGGGCGGAGGAGGATACGTAATGAGGTCGCCGACCTTCATCTCCGACTCGAGCCCCGAGTCATTGTCGTCCATGAGGGCACCGAACCAGACTGCACCGGGCGGGATGTTCTGAATGCAGAACTCGACGTAGCCCGTTTCCTCCCCGAGGTCCGCGTCAAAAACGATCGTGGACGCCACGGGCTCGGGAGAAAGGGTCGTGACCGGGTCCTCGTCGAAAATGGCGATGATGATGTCGCCGGCAGCGTCCAGGTCTTCGTCCTCCGTGTCCATGATCATGTTCGTGCCGCGTCTCAGGATTCCTCCGAGGCTCGCCGTTCCATCGCCGTCCACCTCGCACTCCACGGTGATCACTTCCTCTTCTTCCTCGATGTCCTCCGACTCCGCGTCTTCCACGACCTCCGCCGCGTCATCCCCCGCCTCCTCGTCGCCCGGGTCGGGCGTGATCTCTTCCGGCTCCGGGTCGCCGGCCGCATCCGCGTCCCCCGCCATGTCCGTTTCCGCCGGAACATCGGCCGCGTCGGCGTCGCTGTCACTGTCCCCATTGCCGCAGCCGGCGCTGAAAACGAGCGCGGCCGCCAGGATAACAACCGGATGTCCTGCTGATTTTTCTTTTTTCATTTTTTCCTCCGCTTGATCGAATACCGGGGCATGCAATGCGCTTCCCCGAAAATTTTCAGAAGATATATACAATAAGTTCTCGATTGATGCAACTAACAGGTGATATGGAGGGGTGCACGTCGATGCCTCGATGCCGGGGGATCGATGCGGAAACCCACAATTTTCCTTGTTTCAATTGACATATTTTTATTTTAAAATAAATTGAAACTATTAGTGATGGCATAGGTGCAGGCTAATGAATAGAGGAATGTCTTTTGAGCGACAAAAAAAAGCCTGATAATAATCTCTTCGGCACCATGATTCAGGAACCGGAAGCCACCATGGTTACGACCCTGGAGAGTATCTACTCGTTGAAGGGTAAGGAAAGGGATCTCAAGAGGGCATACCTCATCGTCATTGCTGGAAACGCCGTGGGGGAAATGTTCCAGGTCCACAAGGATGAAGTTTCCATGGGCAGGGAATCGGAATGCGACATCCAGATCCGGGACGTCGGAATCTCGAGGAAGCACGCCAAGATTTACAAGACGCCCAACGGCGAAATTTACGTCGAGGACCTGGGCTCCACGAACGGGACCTACATCAACGGCGAGCAGATCGTTAAAAAGCCCCTCAATGACGGCGACAGGATCCAGCTGGGAAGGACGACCATCCTGAAGTTCTCGCTCAGCGACCACCTGGAGGAATCCTTCCAGAGGAAAATGTACGAATCGGCCGTCAGGGACGGCCTGACCAAGTCATACAACAGGCAGTACTTCGACGAGCGCCTGGCGAGCGAATTTTCGTACGCTTACAGGCACTTCATCCCCCTGTCCGTCATCATGATGGATATCGATCATTTCAAGAAGGTGAACGACACCTACGGCCACCCCGTTGGAGACGTTGTGCTCAGGTACCTGGTGCAGACCATCGCCAAGAGCATCAGGAACGAAGATATGCTCTCGCGCTACGGCGGCGAGGAGTTCACGATCCTGGCAAGGAACACGGATGCCCAGGCGATCATTACGCTTTCCGAGCGGATCAGGTTCGCCGTCGATGCGCAGACCATTCCCGTGAGCGTCGGCATCATCAAGATCACGATCAGCGGGGGCTGCGCAACGCTCGACAACCGCAACTACAGGCGGCCCGAGGAGCTCGTGGCGGCCGCGGACGAAGCCATGTACCATGCCAAGAATTCGGGCCGGAACAGGGTGGAACAGGCGGTCCCGGCGCTGCCCACCGGCAAAACCAAAGAATTGTAGCTGCCAACCAGCGGAAAATCTTGTAGTGCGGGGCTTAAGCCCTGAATATTATACACATAATTTTCAGGGCCCCACAGGTGCACGTACGACTCCCTGCGGTGACGGCCGCCGGGCCGCTCACTCGCCTCGCTCTCGCTGCACAAGGGCTCCGCTCGGCTCGCTCGCGTCTATCTATCC
>JBDRLK010000737.1:0-5474 GCA_043813155.1 Pseudomonadota bacterium
CGCGATCCGGCTCCACATCCGCGGCCTCGCTACAAGGCTGGTCCCTAACTTGCGGGGCGCTGTACTTAGACCCCCCGGAATCGGCAATGCGTCCTTAAAACATCGTGTGTTTACAAAAAGCGTAAAATTGATTACGTTATGCAACAGGAATGAAGCAGCAGGAAAAAATGGAAGTAAAACGTCCGACCGGGATTCCTGAAGACAGGGATATCACGTTTTCGGGAATCCAGCCGAGCGGCGAGATCCACGTCGGCAATTATCTTGGCGCGATCAGGAAATGGGCCGAAATCGTGGAGACCCATTACTGCATTTTCTGCATCGTGGACTATCACGCGATCACGATCGATTACGACCAGCGCGAAATGCAGGACAGAATTCTCGATGCCGCCATCGCGAACATCGCCGCCGGCCTCGACCCCGACAAGTGCATCATCTTCGTCCAGTCCCGGGTCCCGCAGCACACGGAGCTCGCCTGGGTCTTCAACACGGTGACGCCCATGGGTGAGCTCGGGAGGATGACGCAGTTCAAGGAGAAAAGCCAGCAGCACAAGCACAACATCAACATGGGCCTGTTCGATTACCCGGTCCTGCAGGCCGCCGACATCCTCCTGTACAAGGCGACGGTCGTTCCCGTGGGCGAGGACCAGGTCCAGCACATCGAGCTGACGAGAACGATCGCCAGGAAATTCAACGCCAGGTTCGGCAATGTGTTTCCCATGGCCTTTCCCCTCCTCGCTGCCACGCAGCGCGTCATGGGGCTCGATGGAAAGAGCAAGATGTCAAAGTCCCTGGGCAACCACATCGGCATGCTCTGGAGCGACGAGATGATCCGGGAAAAGCTCAAGCCGGCCTTCACCGACCCGGCCAGGCTTCGCAAGAGCGACCCCGGGAACCCGGATATCTGCAATATTTTCACCATGCACACGGGCTTCAGCGGCGAAAACATGATAAAAACGACCGGCGAAGAGTGCCGCGGCGCGGGCATAGGCTGTTTTCAATGCAAGGCAAACCTGGCCGACTCGATGAAGATCGTCTTCGACCCGATCAGGGAAAAGGCGTCGCAGCTGAAAAAGAATCCCGATTCAGTCAGGGACGTGCTCGAGCGGGGGGCATCGGTCTGCCGCCGGGTCGCTGAAGAAACCATGGAGGAGGTAAGAAGTGTCATCGGCATCAGGTAGAACACCCGCGGGCCTCCCCGCACTTGTTATTGCCGCGGCACTGACCGCTGTTTCCTGCGGCGGCAAAGAGGCTTGCGACAAGCCGCGGGAAGTGATCGAGGTCTTTTTCGGCAGTATTGACGCCGGAGACCGGGAGACGGCCTTCAACCTTCTGGACAAGGAAAGCCGCTCGCAGCTCCGGAAAATCGCGGAAGAGACGACGGCAAAGACCGGCAGGCCCATGGAGCCCCACGAGATGATCGTTCCGAAAAGATTTGACAAGAGGGGCGAAATCAAGGAAATTATACCGGTAAAGGAGGGGGGGGAAGTAAAGAGCCTGAAGATAACCTTTACAGGCGGCGAGTCGGCCGGCCTTCCCCTGAGCCGGGAAGGAAATTGCTATAAGATACACCTTGAGTTATAATAAACGGCAGACGGCTTTCAGCTTTGCAGGAAATGCCGGGTTGACGGCCCCGGGATGGAAGTCGAACGAAAATTATGGAGGAAAGATATGAACGTTTTAAAAATTGGTGTCGCCGTGGCGTGCCTGTTGCTCGTCTATGCGTGTGATGATCCGGCCGATCCCATCGAGGCGTACGTCACCTACACGGTGACGTTCCAGGGATCGAGCCAGGATGTCCTGTACACCGGCATTATCGGCGAAGGTCTCCAGGGATTCTGCTCCGTTGTCGACTCGGGCGACGGCACCTATCCGAAAGTGCTCTCTTTCAAGGTTCAGAAACAGGACAACAAGGTGCAGCTGCAGCAGCTCAAGATGCGGCCATCGCCGCAGGACGAGCTGCTGTTGTGCACCAGCTTCGACCTCGAGTTTCAGACAAAAAAGCCCGCCAACGCGCTGACCTGCGGCGACCCCGGCACCGACCGGCCCACGCAGAAATGCGAATTCAAGGTCGTGGTTTACAACGAGGACGAAAACATCCTGGACGGCACGTTCTCCTGCCCGGGATTCGACTCAAACCAGTCCGATCCCGACGGCCCGGTTGAAATGAGCGTCACGGGGGGGACATTTTCCTTGAAATACTGCCTGTAGCCCTCAGGGCGTTTGCAGGATCGACAGCCGGGCCCCGGCTACTTCCTCCCGGCCCCTCACCCCTTGCGTTTCGTCGTCGTCTTCGTATTATTGGCCGGCTTTCTGTACGTTGCGGCGGAGTAGCCCGGCGAGTTTGTTTTCAGCACGAGCTGGCGCTCGTACTTTGGAATAGGCCGCGTCTGTCTGCATGACGCGAAGGAGAGCGCGAAAACCAGGACGCAAAGGGCTGCGATAATTCTTTTCATTGACATCCTCTGATTGACCGAATCCGTTTTTGCCTCTAATATGATTAACACATTTGCCGGTAAATGCCAACAATCCGCCGAGGGCCGACAGCTGTACGCCGAGAGCCTGAAGCCGAAGGCCGAACATGAACCCGCAGCCGCAATGTTTTCCATGCCTCGTTTCCTTTGCCGAAAGGACGCTTCGTTTTTCCGGTGCGGAGACCTTCATGGATTGGGAAAGGGGTGTTTATCTCCTTCTGAAGGCAAAGTGCGACGTGGTTGCCGGATACCTGGGCGTTAAAAAAGGAGACTTCGTCCTCACATACACGGGATAACCTGAAATCAGCACGGGGACGGAGCCCGGCCTTCGCCTGCATGAAGCCATGAAAGAACCGAAATCAGAAAAAGAAGCCGCCGTCCACGCTCCGCAGTGGTACGCCGTGCACCTTCACAGCAACTTTGAAGCCATGGTCAGTGAAATCCTCGAACGATCGCTGCAAGGGGACTCATCGGTTTTTTACGCTCATTACTTTGTAAAAAGCACGAGGAGAGGCAAGGAGCATCTCATAAAAAAACCCCTCTTCCCGGGTTATGTATTCATAAAAACATCCCTCGCTTATTCCAGCAAGGTGAGAATCCTGTCCGTGAGAGGCGTTTCCGGGCTTGTAAGCTTCGGCGGCCGCCCCGCTGCCATTGAAGAAAGCGTTATCGCGTCTCTCAAGCTGCTGACCGGCCGAAGCGGCAGCGTCGCCCCCCACCCGTACATAAAGGACGGGACCAGGGTCAGGGTCACTGGAGGTCCGCTGGCAGGGGCAACAGGCATCGTCCTCAAGTCAACGGGAAGGAGAGCCAGGTTCATCATCAGCGTGAATATTCTTAAGCGCAGTGTCGGCGTCACCATCGACCCGGCTTTCCTGGAACCCGACATCTGATTATGACGCCATTGTGGCGGCCGCAGGCTTCAGCCCGCGTTGTGTTATCCGCTTGCATCTTTGACCATGATATTGTATTCTTTATCCGATATGTTGGACATGCATAAGACGCCTGAAAACGGCATTGACCCTTCACCGGAAGATCAAAATGAGGCGGAAAGCCGGGAGGAAAAAGAGGCCGGGGGGACAACCGGGAAAGTGAAAGACGCGGCCGGTGCGGAGGCGGACGCCGAAGACAAGAAGGCCGGCGAAGCGAATCAGGCCCCGGACCCCGATGAATCCCCCCCTTCCGAAGAAAAGGCCGGGACAGGGCAGGAAACCGAAGACGGCAATGCGCCGCAACCCCCCGCTGCCGCGGAAGCGGGCGAAGCGGAGGCGGGGGAGGAGCCGACGAAGCCGGACGAAGCAGAGGCGGGCCCTGGCATCGAGGAGCTGAAAAAGCAACATGAAGCCCAGCTGCGAAGCTACAAGGAAAAGATGTACCGCATAGCGGCTGACTTCGAGAACTATAAGAAAAGGACGCAGAGGGAATTCGGAGAAAGAGAGGACCGCGCAAAAGCGGACGTGATCAAGGTCATCCTGCCGACTGTCGACAACCTCAAGCGGGCGGTGGACCATTCGAGCCAGGCAAAAGATGTTCAATCCGTTGTCGAAGGCCTGAAAATAGTCGAGAAGAGCTTCCTCGATACGCTTACCAAGGCGGGGATCAGGAAACTGCGCACTGAAGGCGAGGCGTTCGACCCCACCTATCATGAAGCGATCGCCCAGGCGCCCTCCCCCGACGTCCCGGCGGGAACAATCATGAAGGAAATTCAGCCGGGATACCTGCTCAATGAAAAGCTGCTGCGGGCTCCTCTCGTCGTGGTGTCCAGCGGCCCCCCCGAAGGCGGGGAGGCGCCGAAAGAGCCGGAGGAAGAGGCCGCCGTGACCGCGCAGGAGGCGGAGGGGCCGCAGCGGCCCGAAGAAGATGATGATATCAAGGATCCTGAAGAAGTCTGCGTGCAGGAGCCGGCCGAAGAAAGCCCGGCTGAGCTCAGTTCCCGTGAAGTGATCTGCTCGCGCATCATATCGCTCGAGGCCTCGGCAGAGGCTGAAAAACAGCAGCAGGAAAATAAAGAGAAGAAGCCGGAAGAAACCGGGAAGCCGAAAGCAAAGCTGACAGATGAAGAGAAAGAAAGGCTGAAGGAAAAGCTGGAATTACTGGAGCAGGAAAAAAAGAAGGCGAAAGAGCAGGACAAGGGGAAGAGTAAAGTCAGAAGCAGGAAAAAGACAACGTCCAGAAAAAAGAAGCCAAAGAACAGCTGAGAGAGGCGCGGGAACAATGGCACAAATCGTCGGCATAGACCTGGGGACCACAAACTCATGCGTTGCATTTTTTGACGGGAAAAGCGCGACCGTCATCCATAACCCTGAAGGGGCCAGGACAACCCCTTCCGTTGTCGGGTTCAAGGAGAAAAGCGAGCGGCTCGTCGGCACGGTCGCCAAGAGGCAGGCCGTCATGAACCCGAAAAAGACTGTAACCGCGGTAAAGAGGCTCATTGGAAGAAAATTCAAATCCCCCGAGGTAACGAAGACCGCCCAGACCAACGCCTACAGGATTATCGAAGCGGAAAACGGGGATGCCTGGGTCGAGGTGCTCGAAGAGCCCTTTTCCCCCCAGCAGGTCTCGTCGTTTATTCTCGCCCATATCAAGGCATTCACGGAAAACTATCTGGGCGAGCCCATTGAAAAGGCGGTCATCACGGTGCCCGCGTATTTCAACGACGCGCAGCGCCAGGCCACGAAGGACGCGGGTATGCTGGCCAACCTCAACGTGGTGCGCATCATCAACGAGCCCACTGCAGCCGCCCTTGCCTACGGGATGGACAAGAAAGGCGATAAGAAAATCATCGCCGTCTTCGACCTGGGCGGGGGAACGTTCGACATTTCGATCCTCGAGCTGAAGGAGGGCGTGTTCAATGTTCTGAGCACGTGCGGCGACACCTTCCTCGGCGGAGAGGATTTCGACACGAGGCTCATCGACAAGGTCTCCGATATCTTCAAGGAAAAGGAAAACGTGGACCTGCGCAAACAGCCCATGTCCCTGCAGAGGTTGAGGGACGAGCTGGAG
>JBDRLK010000738.1:0-7117 GCA_043813155.1 Pseudomonadota bacterium
CGCGATCCGGCTCCACATCCGCGGCCTCGCTACAAGGCTGGTCCCTAACTTGCGGGGCGCTGTACTAAGCGGCGGCGACTCGCCCGGCCGCCTGTCTCAAATGTCTCAGGTGTATCAGGTGTTCCACGGCTGCACCTGATACAGGTTTCCTGCACCCTCCCCGACGTGCGCTGCTGAAAAACCCCTTGCTTGAAGGCTGATTAACCAATGACTCCTGACTGCTGCCTCCTGGCACTCTCTTTGCTCTATAGGTGCATGCCAAGTGGAAAGGATGCGGCATAAAATGAAAGGAAACGGCAAAAAACACTTTTTCCCCGAAGCCGTGCAGTCTTACATCGATCAGGCTCACGCGTATCCCAGGCTCACCGCAAAAGAGGAGGCAACGCTCTTTCGGCAATGGAAGCGGACAAAATCGCCGGCGGTCAAGCGCTCCATCCTGCAGGCCAACCTTCGCTACGTTGTGGCCATTGCGCTCGGCTATCGGTACTACCCGGTCGATGTGGCGGACCTGATCGCCGAGGGGAACCTGGGCCTTCTCGTTGCTTTTGACAAGTTCGACCCGAAGAAGGGCACGCGCATGATCACCTACGGCGCTTACTGGATCAGGGCCCTGATCCTCAACCTCATCATCCGCTCCTGGCACGGCGGACGCACCGGCGCCGGCCCTTACAGGAGCAAGTACTTTTTCAAGATAAAGAGGGAAAAGGCCAGGAGCATCTGCAGGCACGGGGAGTGCGAAGAGGCGTACGAGGAGCTGGCCCGAAAGATGAACCTTCCCGTGGCCAGGGTGAGCTCCATGGCCCGGACGCTGGAGCGGCCGGATATCTCCATGGACAGCCCGGTCAGGGACGGATCAAATACCACGCTGCAGGAACTGATGCAGGACAAGGAGCCTTCTCCCGAAGAAATAACCGAGTCCAACGAAACGCAAGGGCTGGTCAGGCGGCTCGTTCAGGATGCCCTGCAGTCCCTCGACAACAGGGAGCGGTACATCATTGAAAAGCGGATCCTCGACGAGGAAAAAACGAGCCTGGCCGACATCGGCAGGGAGCTCGGGGTGAGCCGCGAGCGGGCCAGGCAGCTCGAGGGAAGGGCTAAAAAAAAGATCCGCTGGTCGCTGGAAAACTGCGGGTACGAAGTGTATAATACGCAGTGCAAAGGGTGAAAGAAGCTCGAAAAGGAGGTTACCATGGGAGACAAGACCATCATACAGCCGGGAACGCAGGCTCCCGACTTCACGCTCAAGGACCAGGATGAAAAGGAGGTCCGGCTCTCGGGCCTGAAAGGAAAGAAAGTCCTTCTTTCCTTTCATCCCCTTGCCTGGACCGCCGTGTGCGCCAAACAGATGAAAGCCCTCGAGGACAATTACGAGGTGTTCAGGGAGCGCGGCGCCGTGGCGCTGGGCCTGAGCATCGATCACGCGCCCACGAAGAGGGCATGGGCAAAAGAGCTGGGCATTGCCGGCACGAGGCTGCTTGCGGATTTCTGGCCCCACGGCGAGGCTGCAAAGGCCTACGACAACTTCATCGACAAGCTCGGCTTCTCCGGGCGGGCCAATGTGCTGATCGACGAGACGGGCAAGGTCGTCTGGTCCAAGGTCTATGAGCTCTCGGAGCTTCCGGACATCGAGGAAGTCCTGGGGCAGCTGTAGCCGCACGCCCTGGGCGGGCCAAGGGCCCGCAGCTGCGGACGATGCAATAATTCCTGCCCTGATCTGCTGTTTCCGGGAACAAGGACAAATCCAAACCATGGAGGCACGAACATGGACCATCCGCTTACGAGAAGAACGATCGTCAAGGGCCTCGGGCTTGCGACCCTGGCCGCGGGCCTTGACTCATTTTCCGGCAGCGCCTCGGCCGAGACAAAGGTCAACGTCGATAAGACATTGGACTCAGGCGGCGGCGGCGCCTACGCGCTTCCCCCCCTGCCCTATGGATACGACGCGCTCGAGCCCGTGATCGACAGCCGGACCCTGGAGCTGCATCACGGCAAGCATCACGCCGGGTACGTGAAGAAATTCAACCTCGCCCTGGACATGCTGATCGAGGCCAGGGACAAGGACGATTTTTCGATGATAACACACTGGTCGCGGGAAACCGCGTTTCACGGGTCGGGCCACATCCTCCACTGCCTGTACTGGAAGAGCATGTCGCCCAAGCCCGAGAAAAAAACCGCGAACGCCCTCTTAAAAGCCATCAAGACGGATTTCGGGGGGCTCAAGCCGCTTCGAAAGCAGTTCGAAGCGGCAGCCGGGGCCGTTGAGGGCAGCGGGTGGTGCGTTCTGGCCTTGGAGCCCGTGGGCCGCAGGCTCATTGTGCTCCAGGTCGAAAAACACCAGGACCTGGTCGTCTGGGGGGCGGTCCCGCTTCTCGTGTGCGATGTGTGGGAGCACGCCTACTATCTTGCGTACCAGAACCGGCGCGCCGAATACGTCGAAAAATTCATGACCATCGTGGATTGGCCCGAGGTGGGACGGCGCTACGAGAAGGCAGTAAAGCTTTCATCCCCCGTGTAGCTGCTGGCCCTTGGCCAGCCTGTATCCGGCACGCCGGGGGCGTGCAGCACCATGCCCGCGGATCAGCGGAACTCGAACGGCTCGAAGCGGTCGGCCTTTGCCTTGCAGATGGGGCATAGTGGCGGCGGCCGCTCGCGGGCGGCAAGATAGCCGCACACCGTGCAGCGCCAGACCCGGATGTTATCCGGTCCTGGTTTCCGCGACGGCTTCGCTGCAGCCCCGGGCGCGGATGCGGCCTCCGGCTCCACGACCTCGCCCCGGTCCGCGCGCCTGCGCGCCTGCTCGCCGGCCTCTACGACTTCATCCGGCCGCCTTTCCGGGATGGGCCCCAGCCCGGCAGGGTCGTCCCTGACCTCTTTCGAAACATACAGTCCGCAGTAGCACATGCCGAACTCGTTCACGTCTGCGTCCCTGTACTCGCAGGGACAGATCATGTCCGCGTCATACGTTTTTATGCCGCAGGCAATGCGGCAGGGACAGGAGCCGTAGCCGTACCTGTCCTCGTTGTCGGCCAGGCCCTGGATCAGGTCGTCCAGGAGACCCTCGTCCGGGCAGATATGATATCCGCTGTCCGCCGCGTTTTTCTCGTGAAAAGCAAGGACGGCTTTCTTGTCGCTCATGCGCCCAGCGCCTCCCTGACCTCGTCTTCCCTGAACCCGGCAATGACCGCCTCTCCCCGGTCAACGACAACCGTTGGAAAGGTCCCGCGGACATTGTACTGCCTGACCTCTTTCACCGCCTGTTCCTTGTCCTCCCCCGTGAGCTGATCCACGTCCACGAACTCGTACGCGATATCCAGCGCCTCCAGCAGCTTCTTCATCTTCCTGCACCAGCCGCAGGTGCTCAGGGCGTACACGGCCACGTGGTGCCTCGCGTTGCTTCCCTCGATTTTTGTCATCTTTGCCATGATTGCTAAAGATGAGGCCGCCCTCCCGGCCTGTCAAGGCGGCCGGGAGAGCTTTTTTCCCGTCAACTCAAAATAGTCGGCTTTGGGCTTGAAAATGCGCTCCAGGGTGCTTACACTGGTTTATCGGCAGCCCATTCTCCCCCGGGGGCTTTTTTTCAAAGCATCTATTGGAGTTGAACGAATGGAGATACCTGGATTCACGTTGGACATATCAATGCTGGGCCAGCAGGCCAAAAGGCCCGACCCCGGCGAAACCTATGACCTGCTCATCCTCGGCGGCGGGCCGGCGGCCATGAGCGCGGCCGTGTACGCGGTCCGCAAGATGATGAAAACCGCGGTCCTTGCCAAGGATATCGGCGGCCAGGTGGGAGAAACATCGCAGATCGAGAACTACCTCGGGTTCCAGACCATCACGGGCACGGACCTGGTGGCAAAGTTCAAGGAGCACGCAAAGGCCTTCGACATTCCCATCGAGCTCGGTGAAAAGGTGACGAAGATACGAAAGGACGGCGACCTGTTCAAGGTGCGGCTCGAGGGCGGCGGCGAGTTCACGGGCAAGAGCGGTGTCCTGTCGACGGGCACGCGGCACAGGCCGCTGGGCGTGCCGGGCGAGAAGGAGCTCATGGGAAAAGGCGTGGCCATCTGTTCCATCTGCGACGCTCCGTTCTTCAAAGACAAGAAGGTTGTCGTGGCCGGGGGAGGGAACTCGGCCTTTACCGCGGCCCTGGACGTGCTCAAGGTCGCGGAAAAAGTGACGATCATCAATTACTCCAAGGGATGGAAGGCGGACGAGATCATGATCGAGTCGGTGAAAAAATTCGGCGACAAGCTCCTGATGCTCGACGGCCACGCCGTGTTGAGCATCGACGGCAGCGGCCAGGTCGAAGCGGTCCGTGTCAGGGACCGCGACACGAACGAGGAAAAGGTCCTGCCGGCGGACGGTATTTTCATTGAAATAGGGCTTCTTCCCAACTCCGATCCTGTCCGCGACCTGGCGCTCCTGAACAAACACGGCGAGCTCATCGTCGATTACAAGTGCGCCACGAGCGTCGAAGGCCTGTTCGGCGCGGGCGATGTTACCACCGTGCCGTACAAGCAGATCGTGGTATCGGCGGGCGAAGGCGCCAAGGCCGCTCTCGCGGCGTATGATTATCTTGTCGCGCACGGCCGGCTGTAGCTGCACGCCCTCGGCGTGCCTTGGGCGGGCCTGGCTTGTCCTGCGCGAAGCGCGGGAGCCGCGCTCGCCCGCAGCCGCAAACATCTTTCACGGAGGTGACGCCATGAGTATGATAAAAGACGAAGACAGGAAACATCTCGAGCAGCACTTCAAGGACCTGAAGAACGAGGTCAGGATCGTGGTTTTCACGCAGAAGCACGAATGCCACTTCTGCCAGACCAACCGCGATCTGCTCGAGGACGTGGCCTCCATGTCGGAAAAGATCAAGCTGGAGGTCAAGGATTTCATGGCCGACAAGAAGCTGGCCGGGGAGCTGGGCATCGACAAGATCCCGGCCACGGCCGTCATGGGGGACGAGGATTACGGGATCAGGTTTTACGGGATTCCCGCGGGCTATGAGTTCACGACCCTGATCGAGACCATCATGATGGTCGGCAGCGGCGCAAGCGGTCTTCCAAAAGAGGTGCTGGACGAGCTTGCCAAGGTGAAAAAGCCGGTCCACCTGCAGGTGCTCATTTCACCCACGTGCCCCTACTGCCCCATGGCCGTTCTCGCTGCTTTCAAGCTTGCCTTGGAATCGAAGCACGTGCGAAGCGACATGGTGGAGGTTTCCGAATTCCCGTATTACCCCAACAAGTACAACATGAAGGGCGTACCCCACACGGTCATCAACGAGGAAACGAGCGCCGTCGGCGCCATGCCTGAAAAAGAGCTGCTCGAAAAGATCAGGGAAGCGATCAGCGAGGTGTAGCCCCACGCCCTCGGCGTGCCCGAATTCGAGATTAAAGGC
Organism: Pseudomonadota bacterium; assembly: GCA_043813155.1. Classification (GTDB taxonomy): domain Bacteria; phylum Myxococcota_A; class Polyangia; order DRWM01; family DRWM01; genus JBDRLK01. Next base: position 5,390 of record JBDRLK010000738.1, read on the forward strand.
GGGCCAAGGGCCCGCAGCTGCTTTTTATCGCGGAAGAAGCTCTTGAGCTCGTGAAGCCGTCAGAATACCAGGTGGAGATCCGATCCCACGGCCTTTTTCATGAAATCCCCGGCCAGCATGATCTCCACTCCCTCCAGAAAATCCTCCTGTTCAAGGTCGAACAGGTCGGCGCTTGTCTTGCACGCGAAAAACCGCACGCCTTCGAGCTGTGCCATCTCCAGCATGTCTTCGGCGTATGGAATGTCCTTCTTGTCCATCCGTTCCCGCAGCTCCTGCGTAAACCGCTGTACCTCTTCCTGCGAACAGCGCACGCCCGTGGGGAAATACAGGAGCTTTTTCATGTATCCCCTGCGTATGAGGTTGAGCCCCTCGAACGTGAAAAAGATGAGCGTCTCGTAGCCCAGCCGGGTGGAGTTAAGGGCGAGGATGAGAAGGCCGAAAGCGCTCTGCATCGTAAAGTTGGAGCAAACGAGAACGACCTTTTTTACGGTTTCATTTTTTTTGTCCGTCATGTCCGATCCTCCATGGTCGACATCGGGTATCGATCTTGACATGGCATGGTTACTCCTTGCGCGATTTAAAATTAACAGGAGGAATCGTGGCTGAGAATCATGGAGAAAACCGGCAGATGATCAGCATCGTGAAGGCCGTCTGTCATTCAAACTTTACCTTGAACTTGTCGTAGAACGGGTGAACACCAAGCCAGGCCGCTTTGCTCGATCCGGCCACGAGGATGTAATAGCTCTCGCCCTTGACGATGGGAACATCGTTGGGATCGTCGGAATGCGCGTCGATGACGATCTCGACCGCTTTCCAGTCGCCCACGGACCTGTCATGGAACTTCTTGATGCTGCTGCTTCCGCCGAGCGCGGTGTCCAGCTCGTGCTTGTTCTTCTTGTGGCCGAAGTGGTCCTCCACCGAGGCAACATTGCCGCTTTCGATTTTCACGAAGATAATGTCCGCCCCCTTCATCTTCGGCTTTGTGTTGATGCCGAAGGCCATGTACTTCTCGTAGTTGGATTCGAGGGCGACCTTGAGCTCATCCCCGTCGAGCTTCCAGCGGATCTTGAAATTGCCGTCGTCGAATTCTCTTTTCTTGTCATATTTGAACTCGAGCTTGATCAATCCCGGTCCCGGCGCCGGCACGCCGCCCGACGTGTCCGGGCTGAACAGCATAAACAGGGCGCCGGCCGCTGCGACCAGGCCCGCACTCACGGCCAGGATGTATGTTTTTTTTCGCCACATGGCCTTCCTCCTCGTAACGGGTTGTTTTGCGCAGGCTAAAGCCTGCGGCGGCCTTTACTTCTTACTATAGACGCGGCCGGCCGAAAAAAATTCCTCGCTGCCGGCTGCCCCGGCCGTCAGGCTCCGTCGATGTGCGGCTTTTCCTGCTCCGCGAACCAGTGGTCCGGATCGGTCAGGTAATATTTCATGTCCACCAGGAGCGCGTGATGGCTCTTTTCCTCGTCCACCATGGCCTCCAGGAACCCGTGCTCCTGCGGGTCGGAGGCTGTTTTCAGGTGATCCTGGTAGAACTCTATGGACTTGGTCTCGAAGTCGATGCCCACGTCCAGCGCCTCGATGTCCGTCGTGTCCGCTTGAATGTTCCTGCCGTGCTCTCCGGCAAGCGCCCTGAACATGGTCTTGATGCTGCCTCCTCCCGCTTTCATGGTCTTCCACTCCCCTGTCCAGGATCCTCCGCCTTCGAGCGACCCGTAAATGCCGAGG
>JBDRLK010000739.1:0-23759 GCA_043813155.1 Pseudomonadota bacterium
ACCCCTGAAGGGGACGTTGATTTTCCGCTTACCGACGAAAACCTGGAGTTCATCGACTGGGAAAACAACGCCTTGCGGGTCAACAATTTCGGTGATTTTCACGAATACAAGTACAAGGGGAAGAAAAAAAGAAAGCCATGAAGCACACGATCAAGATGCTCTCGATTTTCCCGGAGATCTTCGACTCGTTCCTGAAGGTCGGGCTCCTGGAAAAGGCCATCGCAAAAGGCTGCCTCGAAGTGGAAACCATCAACATCAGGGATTTTACGGACGACCCCCACAGGAGCGTGGACGACGCGCCCTACGGCGGCGGCGCCGGCATGCTCATGAAGGTCGAGCCCGTGGTCCGGGCGCTGGAAGCGGCGGGGGACGGGAAAAGGATTCTTCTCTCCCCGCAGGGCAGGAGGTTCGACCAGAAGCGGGCCATGGAGCTTGCGAAGCAGCAGAAGCTGATCTTCCTCTGCGGCCGGTACGAAGGGTTCGACGAGCGCATCTGCCGCCACGTGGACATGCTGCTGAGCGCGGGCGATTATGTCCTGCACGGCGGCGAGGTCGCCGCCATGGTCATCACCGAGGCCGTGGTCCGGCTTCATCCCGATTTCATGGGCAACGTGCAGTCGCTCAGCGAGGAAACGTTCTCGTCGGGCCTGCTCGAGTACCCCCAGTACACGAGGCCTGAATCGTTCAGGGGGATGGGCGTGCCCGGGATCCTGCTGTCGGGCCACCATGAGAACATCCGCCGCTGGCGCAGGGGCTTTGCCCTGCTGCGCACAAAGCGCCTCAGGCCCGACCTGTTCGAGAAGCTCGCTCTCAGCGGGGAGGACATCGCGCTTCTCGCAGAGGCGGAAGCCGCGGAAAAATGATCGCTGAAGCAAACATATGGTCCGCCCTCGTGCATTTCCCGGTACTGGACAAGGCAGGCGCGCGCGTGACCACGTCGGTCACGAACATGGACGTGCATGACCTTTCCAGGAGCAGCAGGACCTTTGAGCTTAAGGGGTTTTTTATCGTGACGCCGATCGGCATCCACCGGCAGATGGTACAAAAGGTCGCCGCCTACTGGCAGGAGCCGTCCTGCGGAAATCGAACGCCTTCCAGGAAGGAGGCGCTCGGGCTCGTTGCGGTCGCGGACAGCATCGAGGCCGCCGCCGCGGTGATTGAAGGCGAGGCGGGCAAAAAACCCGACATCATAGGAACCACGGCAAAACGCCGCAAGGGAGCCGTGCCCTGCACTGTCATGAGAAAACAGATTTCAGCGGATCCGCAGCGGCCGCGGCTCATCCTCTTCGGCACGGGATGGGGTCTTTCGCCGGAGGTCCTGGACGCGTGCACGGCCGTTCTCGAGCCGGTGGAGGGGGCCGGCGATTACGCTCACCTGTCCGTGCGAAGCGCCGCCGCCATTGTCCTGGACCGGCTTCTGGGCAGGCGTTAAATATTTTTGTGCGCCGCCCTGATCCTGTTTTTCAAGTTTCTGTCGATTTAGCTTCGACCCGGCTGTAGCTGCACGCCCTTGGCGTGCCTGCACGTAAACCACAGGCGCCCCGAGGGGGCGCAGCTACAGCGGCCCTACCCACCGGTTCATGGTTTCCTGCCCGCCATGAGCAGGGCCGTGCCCTTCACGTCGACGATACGAATCGCTCTGAAGCCGGCCTTTTTCATCCACCCCTTGATCTCGCCCCTCGTGTACGTGCCCCCCTCCTCGGTGGACACGAGCATGTGGAGGCCGAAGATCGCGGCGTTCACGGGCGTGTGCTCGTTGTCATCGAGGATAAAATCCGAGATCACGACGCTGCCGCCCGAGTTCAGCGCGCCGAAGATCTTCTTCATGAGCTTCATATTCGTCCGGCTGCCGTAGATGTGGATGATGGACGAGAGGAAAACAATGTCAAAGCCTTTGCCGATGTCGTCCGCGATAAAATCGCCGGCCGCAAGCTTCACCCTGCCTTTTACGCGGGTGGAAGCTGCCAGGTATTTGCGGGTCAGGGGCAGCACTTCTCTCTGGTCGAAGATCGTGACGGAAAGATCGGGGTTCTGCTCCACGAAGGCCGGGGCGTAACCGCCCGAGCCCCCGCCGAGGTCCAGCAGGGTCGAGGACCGCCGCAGGAGAGGCTTCATTGCCCGGGCCGTGGGAACCGCCCTCATGGTGGAGGCCTGCTCCATGGCCGCAATGAAATGATCCCTCCAGTGCTTCAGGTCTTTCCTCCCGGCCGCTATCTTCCCCTTCCGGATCGCTTCGGTCATGCGGCTCCAGCGCTCCCACCCCGACGCCGTGTGTAGAAGCGCTTTCCGTCCGATACTCTTTCCGTCATCCACCAGGGCCTTTGAAGCTGCGTTAACCCCGTACCGGCCGCCGGACTTTGCCAGAAACCCCATGCCGGCCAGCGCCCGCAGCAGCATGGTGACCGGCCGCTCGCCGCATCCGAGCCGGCGGGCCAGCTTTGGGGGAGTATCGGCGCCGCCGGCCACGGCCGTGAAAACATCGAGCTCCGCGGCCGTCAGAAGGACCCGGCTTCGCTGAAACGCCCTGGCCGTGTCGCGTATCAGGTTCAGGTTTTTTTTCTGTTTCATTACCATCCTATGTGGGTATAGAAATCGCGGGTAGGGGCGACTTCAGTCGCCCATTCCATATTCGATGTTCGATGGGAGGCTAAAGCCTCCCCTACCCCTGAGTTTAACTAAAGTTGCGCCGTAGGCGCTAACTTGCATTACTATGGGGTGAAACCGGACTGATTGCAAGAGAAAACAGCTCCGGGCTGTTTTTTTCCGCTGTTTTATGGTTAAGATTCCAGGAATGGATGAGCGCGGACCAAAAAGCCATGTTCTGGTCGACGAAAAGACCAGCCGGGATCTGGGCTATCATGACGTTGTCTGCGTGATCAGCGGGCTGACCACGTTCGCGCCCGCTGCCGCGGCCGCGGAGCGAATGAAGCCGCTCGAGGATCAAAAAGAGCGTGAAAGGGTGTCGGCCCTGGTCGGGGAAATCACGGCCCTGGCCCGCGACCGCGCGGGAGAGGACGATGGAACCGACCCGTTCATTGACTTCAGCATGATGGAGGATCCTTCCGCGCTCACCGACCGGCTCGGCAAGGGGGGCGTGCTTTCGGGCGAAGAGCTTTTGAAGCTCGAGCGGTTCATTCCCGCCTTCCTCCGCCTCCGCAGGCTCTGCGAGGACAGGGACGGCATCCCGAACCTGAAAAAAATGGTCGCCGCTGCCTGTGATGACGCGAGCATCATCGAGCAGCTCGAAGACTTCTCCATCGAGCTGACCGCCGTGCTCGACGAAGACGGCACCATCAAGGACAGCGCCACGAGCGAGCTGCGCGCCGGGAGAAAAAAGCTGAGGGGCCTGAGATCCGCCATCACGGAAAAAGTAAGCGGCCTGATGGAGCGCTTCGGCGAGCTGCTGCAGGACTCCTATTACACGATACGCGAGGGGCGGTACGTACTGCCCGTGCGCAGCGAGGCAAGGGCCAATATCAGGGGCATAATCCACGGCCACAGCTCCAGCGGGGCCACCACGTTCATCGAGCCGGAGGGTCTCGTGGACGACGGCAACCGCATCAAAATCATCGAAGGTGAAATTCGGGCCGAGGAGGAAAGAATTCTCAGGGAGCTGACGGAGAGGCTGGCCGGCCATACCGGTACGCTTGAGGCCATTGCCAAGCTTTTCGCCTCTTACGATCATCTGTGCGCCATGGCTCGCTTCGGGCGGGAAACGGGAGGCCGCCTGCCGGAGCTGTCGGCCGAGCCGCGGCTCAGCCTCGTGGAGGCGCGCCACCCGCTGCTGCTCCTGTCGGGCGCCGACGTTGTGCCCAACTCGGTGGAGCTCGGCAGCGGGCAGGGGTGGGTCATCTCCGGCCCCAATGCGGGCGGCAAAACCATCCTGCTCAAGACCGTCGGCCTGTGCCTTCTCATGGCCTATTCGGGCATCCCGATCCCCGTCGAAGATCATTCCGTTGTGGGCGCGTTTCAAACAATCCGCAGCGTGATCGGGGACGACCAGTCGGTGGCGCGGAACCTGTCGACCTTCTCGGCCCAGATCAGGAACATTGCAGACGTGCTCCGGACGGCGTCGGACAGGAGCTTTGTCCTCCTGGACGAGCTGGCAACCGGGACCGAGCCTCATGAGGGCGCGGCCCTGGCCCGGGAAATCCTGCTGGAGCTCGTGGACGGGATCGGCGCGACCGTCATGGTGGCCACGCATTTCGAGCACCTGAAGAAGCTCAGCATCTGCCATGAAAAATTCACGGCCGCGGGCATGGGATTTGACTTTGACGCGCTCTCACCCACGTTCCGGGTCAACCTCGGGATTCCCGGCATCTCGGGCGGACTGGTCGTGGCCGGCAAGTACGGCCTGGACAACAGCATCATCGAGAGGGCAAGGAAGGAGCTGGAAGGGGGCGGAAACAAGCTGAGCCTCCAGGTCGAAGAAATCGAAAAGATGAAAAGCGTGCTGCAGAAGGAGCTGGAAGAGATAGAGGAGAAAAAGAAGGAAATCAAGGGCAGGGAAGCCGAGATCGAAGGCATGAAAAAGCACCTGCTTGAAAAAAGGCGAAAAGAGCTCACGGCCCAGCAGGCCTACCTTACCTCGGAGCTCAAGCTGCTCCACAGCGAGCTGAAATTCGCTCACAAAGTGATCCGCAGAAGGCCGGTCAGCACGTCGGCCCTGAAAAGCACGGCCCACACGGCCGGGAAGGTCAGCAAGCTGCTCGCCCCGGAAGGAAGGCTCACCAGCCTGATCATGGAGCGGGACAAAGAGGGCCTCGAGCCGGCGGACGCTGCCGGGCTTGAGATCGGACGGAAGGTTTTTGTGAAAAAGCTTGGTATTTACGGATCATTCGACGGATTCGAAGGCAAGCGAGTAAGAATACGCTGCGAAGACAAAACAATTATTGTCTCGCAAAAGGATATCTTTCTTTCGGAGGGGAAAAAAAGCATGAAAGATGAGGATGAAAAGGGGAAGAAAACACCTGGTTCCGGCGTTCCGGATGACGCGGATGACGTCCAGAGCTCCTATAACACGCTCGACGTCAGGGGCATGGCGCTTGACGAGGCCAGGATGGAGGCCGACAACTTCATTGACAATACCATGGAAATGGGGCTCGGAACCGTTTATATTATTCACGGCCACGGCACGGGTATTCTGAAAAACGGGCTCAGGCGCCACCTTCGCCACCTCAAGACCGTTGAGCATTTCAGGCCCGGAGGCAGGGCCGAGGGGGGCGACGGATGCACGGTGGTTAAAATCAAGGGGTGAAGGCTTGTCCCGGGAAGAGGAAAAGGAAAACAAGGGTAAAAAGCAGCGGCTCCTCTGGGACACTGCGTCGATCGGCATTTATATTGCCCTGTGCGTTATCATCGGGCTGCTCGGGGGCCGCTGGATAGACGGCAAGCTGGACACTGAGCCCCTGTTTCTTTTCATCGGCTTTTTCTTCGGGCTGGCGGCGGCAGGCATTGAGGTCTGGCGCGTTGTTAAGAGAATATCGTCGCAGTGACATGAAAACGCTTTCCGCAGTCGACGTCTGTATTCCCGGCATGGGCCTGATCTGCACCGCGGCCTTTTTCCTGTCCGGGTTTTCCGATATGGCCCAGGGCTGCCTGGCCGGCTCCGTCATCGTCTCCGTGGACTGGCTGCTCATGCGCCACCTCTTCGGACGCCTCGCCGACTCCCGGCAGGGCGTTTCACCGCAAAAAATCGGGGCTGCTTTTATTTTAGGTTTTAAATTTATTTTTATTGTATTTCTTCTTTATTTAACTATATATAAACTGAACTTTAGCGGTTACGGGGCTGCCGTCGGTATAGGCTGCCTGCCGATGGGGGTGTTTATTGGATATTTCTTCTCCATGAAAGGAACCAGGGGAGGGACTGAAAAAGGAGAAAGGAACAGCAATGCCTGAACACACTACATGGTTTGCCTTTCTGCCCAACTATGAAGCCCTGGTCCAGGTCCTGCAGTCCTGGGCCGGACCCACGTGGGTCGAAAAAAATCCTCTTGACCTGCAGCACACGTTGTGCGCCGCCCTCGTCGGCGTCATTCTGCTGCTCATTGCCCTGCTGCTCAGATCGGCCATCAAGGACGAAAAAAAGGCGCTTATCCCGGATGACAGGTTCTCCCTGCGCAACCTGATCGAAATCATCAGCGAGATCGTCCTGGGCTACATGGAAGAGATCATGGGAAAGAAAGCCGCGCGTTTCTTCTTCCCGCTCATCGGAACCTGCGCATTTTTCATCCTGCTGTCGAATCTCATGGGGTTTATTCCCGGGCTCCTCCCGCCCACGAGCAACCTGAACACCACGCTGGGCTGTGCGATCATCATCTTTATCGCCACGCACGTATTCGGCACGAAGGAGCACGGCATCAGGTACTTTGCCCACTTTTTCGGGCCTATCCCGCCGAAGCTCCACTGGACCCTTCCCCTTGTCATCATCTTCATGGCTCTCATGTTTGTTGTTGAGCTCATCGGCCACCTTGCCCGTCCCGCGTCCCTGTCGATCCGTCTCATGGGGAACATGTTCGCCGATCACGCGGCGCTGGGCGTTTTCGTGATGCTCGTTCCAATAATCGTGCCCGTCCCCCTCATGTTTCTCGGGCTTCTTGTGTGCCTCGTTCAGACAATGGTTTTCATACTGCTATCCATGGTTTACATAGGCTCAGCCGTTGCGCACGAAGAGCACTGACAGGAAAAGGAATTTTTTCACGCGAGGCTATTTACAAAAGGCCTTCTTTTCGTTAAATAGCTATCTGAATTCGAAATCAGAACCCGTTATCAGGGAAAAAGGAACGCCTCAAATCATTAATCGAAGCAACCGGGAGGAGACAACGATGAAGCCGCTCACAAAAATCTTTTACGGGGGATTGCTAACGCTCCTCGGAGTACTGATGCCCGCTCTCTGCCTGGCCCAGGAAGCAGCAGAAGGTCACGGCGGCGGCGACGCAAAGAACCAGATCATTGCTCTCGCCACTGCCCTGGCCATCGGTGCAGCCGCCTTTGGCGGCGCTCTTGCGCAGGGAAGGTCATCGGCCTCGGCGTTTGAAGGGATGGCCCGAAATCCGGGAGTTCAACCCAAAATTTTTACGTCCATGATACTCGCCCTTGCATTCATCGAATCGCTGGTCATTTACGCCCTGCTCATCGCTTTCATGCTTCTGGGAAAAATCTGATCCCGGAAGCCAGAAGCCAAAAACCAGAAGTAAGAAGTAAGAAGCCGGAAGCCAGAAGTCTTTCTGTCGAGAGGCGCGTCCTATAATTCGCCAGGCAGAATATTCGTCCTGCGGTTTGAGTCTAAATCATCATGGATATTGCAAACCATTGTAATAAAAAACTATACTGTAATTCTTGCAACTGGAATTCCGTCGGAATTATGCGCCGCCTGACCATATTTCTTTCGATAATGGCTGCATGCATCATCGGCATGCAGCTTCTGCGCCCTGCCACGGCGAGGGCGGACTCGAGAACGGACTACCTTATCGAGCTTCTGGATGAAAGCGGCAACTACAGGGTAAGGGTGCAGTCGGCCAAGACACTCGGTCAGATCGGCAGCTCCGCCAAGGGCGAAGAGAAAAAAAAGATCGTTGAGGCGCTCATGAAGGCCTGCGGCGACAAGAGCGAGCTCGTCAGAATGACGGCGGCCGCGTCCTGCGGCACGGTCGGCGACCCCATGGCCATGCCGGCGCTGGAAAAGCTCAAGTCCGACGATGTCAAGGAAGTAAAAAGCCAGGCACTTGAATCGATAAAGAAAATAAAGGCTATCAATGAAAAGCTGGCATCGTCGGCCGCTCCGTACAAGCCCGGGGAAGACCCGGCTGCGCCCCCCTCCTCCGCCGAAGCCTCGACGATAACGGACGCCTATTACATCGGCTTCGGAAGCTTCAGCGATAAGTCGGGGTTCCAGAAATACGACGCCCTGGGCTATGTCAAGAAGGCCCTGAGCAGCGAGGTCGGCAATATACCCGGCGTCAAGCTGCAGCCCGAGGGCGAGTCCAAATCCGAGACGATAAAAGTGCTGAAGAAGAAGAAGCTGGAGCTGTACACGCTGACCGGCTCGGTGGGAATGATTAAATTCGACGGCAAGAATTCCGCTTCCGCGTCGGTGTCCGTCGTTGTCGTGGATGAGGGCGGCAATGTCAGGATGATGCTGAAAGGAAAGGGGACGGCCTCGCTCGAGCTGTCCCAAAAAAGCGCCGAGGCCAAGGAGAAGGAGCTCGTGCTGTCCGCGCTCAACACGGCCGTGCAGGGCGCTGTCGAGCCGCTGTCCGAGCAATTGCTGAAAAGCATGAAGGAGGGCTCGGGCAAGGACACGAAAAAGAAGAAGAAGAAAAAAAAGAAATAGAAACGGAGAGAAAACAATGAGTAGAGAAACAGTTGAAAGTCCCGAGGCGGCGAAAGAATATCGCAGCCAGCGAAAACTGAAAAACTATCTCATCAACAAGCGCTTTCAGCTCAAGTACACGCTGATGATTGCGAGCTTGACAACCATCCTGGTCATTATCCTGGGGTTTGTAATTTTCCGCACCGTCTCGCAGGCTTCGGACCAGCTTGCCGCCTGCGTTCTCGGCGATGAAACGTATGCCAGCGACGACCAGGTTGACCTGCTGAGAGCATCGCTTGCCGCGGACAAGCGCAAGGCCCTCTACATCCTCTTTGGCTTTCTCTTTCTTCTCCTGTTCGGGATCACGCTGAGCGGCATCTACATTACCCACAAGGTGGCAGGGCCCATGTTCAAGATACAGAAACTTATGAGAGACGTGGACAGCAACAATCTTCTTCTGCTGGGCAAGCTGCGAAAGGGGGACGAGCTCCTCGAGCTGTTTGAAGACTTTGACGCCATGATCAACAGGCTGCGTGACGGGCGAAAGACTGACATAGAGAAAATCAACGAAGTCGCGGAGCAGCTCAGGGAAGCGCCCGAAAAGGGCACGATCAAAGACGTCGTTGCAAGCCTCGAAAAAATGAAGGAGGCCAAGCAGGTTTCGCTCAAGTAGCTGCGCGCCCCCGTTCCGGCGCGCCAAGCTTGCCCCGAGCGAAGCGTGAGGGGCCGCGCTCGGGCGCAGCTACGCCTGATTTTGGAGGCGGGGCTAAAGCCCCGCACTACACCTGATTTTGACTACCCCTCCAGCAGCTTCAAAAGATTCCTCGCCGCGTCCTTCTGCGCCTCCTTCTTTGACGGCCCCCTCCCGGTGGCGGACCTTCCATCCGGAACGGCCACATTGAGCAGAAACTCCTTTGCATGGTCCGGCCCTGTTTCCGTTTCCACCTTGTAAACGGGCAGTTTTCCGAATCGCTCCAGGGACAGGGCCTGCAGGAGGCTCTTGGGGTCCTGTGGAATGCCCTCGGCTCTCATCATGTCAATCTGGTGCGACATGACATGCATGAGCACCTTCTTGGCCTCGTCAATGCCTCCATCGAGAAAAACAGCACCCAGCAGGGCCTCGAAGGTGTTCACTCCCATCGACTGCGGATACTCGCCGCCGCTTTTCCTTTCCCCTTCTCCAAGCCTTAGAAATGAGCAAATGTCAATTGCGCCGGCTATGTCGTGCAGGTTGTCCTTGCCTACGAGGTGTGACTTGGCCGCGGTCAGGTCGCCCTCGTCGTGCTCCGGGAAACGCCTGAACAGCTCGCAGCATACGAGGAAACCAAGAACTGCGTCCCCGATGAATTCAAGCGTTTCGTTGTGCCGCGTCCCCGGATGCTCATTGGCCCAGGAGCTGTGTGTCAGTGCCTGAAGCAGCAGCTCCTCGTTGTCGAAGGTATAGCGCAAACGCTGCATCAGCTTCTTGATGTCGGGCGAATCCATCTTGGTGCGGGTGTTTATACCCGACCGTCCACCTAAAATCAACAAGCCCATGATGTCTTTTGGCTTATTTTAAAATTGCAGTGTCACTTGACAATGACGTGATTAGTAGTGAAAATAGGGTCTTACCTGCTGGAATTTGCGCGTTTGATATATGAAACCGGAGAAGAAAGTTGGATTTGTCTGCGCGTCCTGCAATGTGTTTGTTGACATATCGGAAGCCAGCTGCAGCCGTTGCGGATCGGATATAGAGCTAGAGCCTGAATTTTTATCTTTTATTGAAAAAATAGATTCGAAAGTATATAAAGGTGATTTATTAAAAGATTATAAGAAGAAGAAGGAGCCACCCATGGAGCAGGCGCGACACTACATTTGTCCATCATGTTATTCTCAGGTTCCCCTGGGGCACAAGTTTTGCGGTAAATGCGGGGCTTCGACGCCGTTTGCCGAGGAAGGTGCCCAGGTCAAATATTACGGGGCCATGCAGGTCCCGGGAAGGGGTCGCCTCATCATCATCAGGGGCGAGGAAATGGAGGGGCTCTCCTACCACCTGAACGCCGAGCAGCACCCTGTCGGCAGGACTGAGGGCGTCATCCTCTTCAACTCCGATCCCTGGGTTTCTCCGAAACATGCGAATTTCTATTACCGTGACGGCAAGCTCTTTGTCAGGGACGAGAAGAGCACAAACGGAGTATTCATCAGACTGAGGGAGCCGATTGTCCTTAACCCGTCGGACTATTTTATCTGCGGCGAGCAGCTGTTCCGGTTCGAGCTCGCGGCCGAAATAGAGGATGTCCCCGACGGCCAGGATACTTACTTTTTCCACAGCCCGTGGGAAAAGAGGTCGTTCAAGATCGTTCAGGTTATCGAAGGCGGTCTGGACTGCATGCAGGTTCATGACAAGGGCGGCGAGATGACTCTCGGGAGGGATGACTGCGACATGAACTTTTACGACGACGAATTCATGTCCCTGAGGCACACCAAGATCAAGACCGTGGGACAGAAGTTCGAGCTCGAGGATCTTGGGAGCAAGAACGGCACGTTCATCAAAATCAAGGGTGAACAGGCTCTCATTCATGGCGACTATATTCAAATCGGAAAGGAAGTCCTGCGCGTCGAAATAGTGTAAGGATTGCAGCCGCGCGCCCCTGGCGCGTTAATTTCGAATAAAACTCGGAGGATTAAATTGATTAAGTGCCCTAACTGTGGAAAGCAAAACCAAGAGCATTATAAATTCTGCCTGGGATGCGGAAGCGAGCTTCCGAGGGATGCGTCGCGCGGCCCGGCACCAACCGCCTCCCCCACACCGCCATCCGGGATGCCCGGCGTGGGAAAAGGGGCAGGTCCGGCGCCGGCGCCGAGTGTTCCGGCGGCGCAACCGCCCGCCCAGCCCCCCCCGGCGGCAGCCCCGCCCAGGGAGGAACCGCCGCCGGGAAAGCAGCCGGAAGCAGCCCCTGCAGCGGCACCTCCAAAGGAGAAGAATCCCTGCCCGGCCTGCGGCGTCGAAATTCCTCCGGACTTTTCCTTCTGCGGCAAATGCGGCTACAAGCTGGGGGACCCTCTCCCCTCCAAGGCCTCTCCGGCGGCTGCGGCACAGCCCGCACCGGCGCCCGCACCGGCACCCGCGGCGAAGCCCGCGGCGGCGGCCAGGCCGGAAGTCGCGGTTCGAGGAAAAATCGTCATGATCCAGCCCAGCGGAGCCGAGGGCACATCGATACCCCTGACCGGGGAAGGAACGGAAATCGGACGAAGCGCGGGGGACGCCTTCAAGGACGACTATTTCCTGTCCCCGAAGCACGCCAGGTTCACTATCGAGGGCGGCACTCTCACGGTGGAGGACATCGGCAGCCTGAACGGAATCTTTGTCCGCCTGGCCCCGGAAACGCTATACGATATTCAATCTGGAGACCTGATTCGTATCGGCCAGGAAGTGATGCGTTTCGAGGTTTATGACGTGCCCGAGAAAAAGGATACCGCCGTGTACGGTTCGCCCAGGAAGGAAACCTGGGGCAGGATAGCGCTTCTTCTCGGCCGGGACAAGCTTGGAAACGCCTTTGCGCTCAACGGCAAGGAGACCCTCATCGGAAGAGAGAGGGGCAACGTCATCTTTCCCGATGACGGATATGTCTCGGGGCTTCATCTGAAAATAACCAGGAACGGCGACACGTACACCGTCACGGACCTCAAGAGCTCCAACGGATCATATCTGAGAATAAGAGACAAGAGGGAAGTGAAGGGCGGCGACTATCTTCTCATCGGCCAGTACCTGTACCGCGTGGATTTCTAGCAAACCATCATCCGGCAACCATCTGTTGCTGCGCCCCCTTGGGGCGCCTCAGGCACGCCGAGGGCGTGCAGCTACGATTGGTCCAGCTTCTCCTTGATCCGCTCCGCTGTCTTCAGGCCGATTCCGGCTTTTTCCGAGATGTCCTTCGCGTCGGCGGCCCTGAGCGCCCCGGGCCCCTTGAAGGCATCGAAGATCCTTGTGAGCATCGCCGGCCCGATCCCCTTGACCTCGAGCAGGTCCGATGCAAGGGCCTTCTTCCCCCTGAGCTTCCTGTGATAGCCTATGGCAAACCTGTGAGCCTCGTCCCGCAGCCTCACGAGAAGGCCGAGCGGCGTGCTCCCGGTCGCCGGGATACCCTCCTTGTGACCGTCCACATAGATCGTGTCGAATCCACCCTTGGGCATTGCTTTCGATTGCCCGCCGTCCATCCCGTCAGCCGGGCTTTCCGGGATTCCATCCTCGGCAAGGATTTTTTCCTTCACCCGCCGGCGCACGAGCGATTTCTCCTCCCTTTTCCTGTCCTTTGCGATTGCGGCAACGGACATCTCCTCCAGGCCGAAATCGTCCTTCAGGATGGACGCAACCTTGAGGTGCCCCCTGCCGCCGTCGATCAGCAGAAGATCGGGCAGCTTCCATTTCCTTTCGCCCTTGACGCCTCTTGCCAGTCTCCGGCTTATGACCTCGGTCATGGCAATAAAATCATCACCCTTCGCGTCCGCCTTGACCTTGAACTTGCGGTACTGCGATTTTTTCAGCTCGCCCGATTCCATGACCACGACGGCGCCCACGACCTCCCTGCCCGAGGTATGCGAGATATCGATGCACTCGATTCGCTCGGGAAGGTTGGGCAGGTGCAGCCTGCCTGCGATGTACTGCAGCCTCGCGGCCGCCGCGCCCTCGAAGCTTTCCCATTCTGAAAGCGATTCGGCGGCATTATCCGCGGCCATGCGCACCAGCTCCGCGCCCTTTCCCCTCCCTGGAGACAGAATCCTGACCTTGCTTTGCCGTTGCTCCAGGATGTAGCGCTGCAGAGCTTTCATTTCCGGAAGCCGGGCGGGAAGAAGGATCTCGACGGGGATATAATGGGACCCGCCGTAATACAGGCAGATGAACGACCTGAGCGTCTCCTCGTCGTTCGAGCCGAGCCTGGAGAACTTCACGGTTTCCACTCCCGTCACCCTCCCCTTGCGCACGAACATGAGCGTGATGACGATCCTGTCCATCTCCCGCGCCAGGCCGATCACGTCCGTGTCCGACCTGCGGATGTCCACGACTCTCTGGCGGGCATCGAGGGACTCGACGGCCGTAACCAGGTCCCTTGTCCGCGCCGCCTCCTCGTACCTCATGTCCCTGCTCAGCACGAACATCGACTTCCTCAGCCCCTCGATCAGCTCGTCCGTTTTGCCCTCGAGAAGCATCACGGCGTTGTCGATGGACTTCAGGTACACGTCCCTGTCCACGGGGCGCGTGCAGGGCGCCATGCACCAGCCGATCTGGTGCTGCAGGCACGGCCGCGCCCTGGACGCGAACACCCTGTCGCTGCAGGTCCTCAGCATGAAATTCCTGTTCAAGAACCTGTACATTTCCCTGGCGCCGCTGCCGCTGTGGTAGGGGCCGAAGGTCAGGGCCCCGTCCTTGACCGGCCGGCGGACCAGCTCGAACCTGGGCCAGAGCCTCTTTCTGTCCAACCTCACGCACATGTAGTCCTTGTCGTCCCGCAGCCTCACGTTGAACCGCGGGCGCAGCTCCTTGATGAGGTTGTTCTCGAGAATCAGGGCCTCGGCCTCGGTGCGCGTGGTAATGGTTTCAACATCGACCGTGTTTTTGCGGATGGTGTGAATGAAAAACCGCGTGTCCGACGCGGTTCCCGTGAAATACTGCCTTACTCTCCGGCGAAGATTTCGCGCCTTGCCCACGTAGAGGACATTGCCCTTTTCATCCTTGAACTGGTAGACTCCGGCCGCCGTGGGCAGGGTCCCGACCTTTTTCTCGATCAGCGATCGCTGATCCGCGGTATCGGCCTTTTCGTTCATACGCGAACTCATACTCCCGGGTAGGGGAGGCTTCAGCCTCCCATCCTTTAACGGGCTCGCCGAGCTTGCCCCGAGCGAAGTCGAGGGGGCCGCGCTGCGCGCAGCTACACTGTTATCCCGATGAGCCGGTCAATCTCGCACACCAGGGTCCGCATCCCGGTGCCGCGCAGCGCCGATACGGGCACGCCCCCGACATGATTGATCAGGTACTCGATCCTGTCGGGGGAGGCCGCGTCGATCTTGTTCAGGATAGTCAGCTTGGAAATATCATCAAGCTTCAGATCCGACATGGTCTTTTCGATCATGCGAAGGTGCAATGGAAGCTGCTCGTCCGCCGCGTCGAGAATGACGAGGATCAGCCTCGCGCCCCCGAGCTCCTCGAACGTGGGCCTGAAGGCGGCCATCAGCGACGGCGGAAGCTGCCTGATGAGCCCGACGGTGTCCGTGAGAACGACCGTTCTTCCCGAAGGCAGGCGCAGCTGCCTCGATCTGGGGTCCAGGGTTGAAAACAGCGTGGCCGATGCCGTGACGTCGGAGCCGGCCAGCACGTTCAGAATCGTGGACTTTCCCGCGTTGGTGTAACCAACCAGCGCCACCAGCTCGGTCCCGCTTCTCTCCCGCCTCTTGCGTCTCACCTTACGGTTCCTGGCAATCCCCTCGATCTGGCGTGTCAGGCGCGCTATCTTTTCCCTCACCCTTCGTCGTCCTATTTCCAGCTTCGTCTCGCCCGGCCCCCTGGCCCCGATTTCGCCGGTCAGCCTGCTCAGGGCGTCGTCCCTCTCGGCAAGCCTCGGCATCAGGTACTTGAGCTGGGCAAGCTCCACCTGGATTTTCCCGTCATTCGTGTGCGCCCTCTGGGCGAAGATATCGAGAATCAGCTGCGTCCTGTCAATGACCGCAAGTCCCGTCAGGTCGGCAATGTTTCTAGCCTGCCTGGGGTTCAGGTCATGATCCACGATGATCAGGTCGGCATTGCTCACCATGCTGCGTACGATGATGTCGATGAGCTTTCCCTTGCCCATGAAGGTGCCGGCGTCGATTTTCCTTCTCGCCTGGATGACCCTGTCCACCACGGCAACGCCGCAGCTTACGGCCAGTTTTTCCAGCTCCTCCATGCACGTGGACGCGTCCATGCCGTCCTTCGGAACGGATACGTGCACCAGTATGGCCCGCTGCATTCCCCCTTCCAGCCTGGGGATCGTGCGCTCCCTCGTGCGCTTCAGCTCGGACTCTATGGCGTCGACGAGGTCGTCGATCTTCAGCGACAGGGTGCTGATCGGCTTGGGGCCGATCTTTTCATAGGGCTCCTGCATCCTCAGGCTGCACCTGGGATAGGCTATCTGGATCATGGGATTCTTGCCGGAATGATCCGGCATGAGGGCGCAGATGAAATCAAAGCGCAGCCTCGTCAGGATGAGTATGTCTTCGATGTCGATGAGCTCGCCCCTGAGGTGGACGTGAATGAACCTGAGGCCGCTGAGCCTCATGCGCGGCGGCCGGCGTCGGCTCGCCTCGGGGAGGACCAGCGTGACCTCATTGCCGACGATCACCTCCTCGATGGCGCCCAGACGATCGGCAATGATTCCTACCTGCCTGGACAGGTCCCTGGAAACGGAAACCAGCTCTGCCGCAAGCACGGGCTGGATAACCGCGCCGGCCCTGATGCGCCTGCGGCCCAGCCTCTCGAGCTCTCTTTTCTGACCTACTTTCAGCCCTTCCAGGTTACCGGAAATCAGTGCCATTTACTTGTTGGGGATGTGGTTTGAAATAAAAAACGAAACGATGAAGAACCGACGGGAACAAGGTGTCCTAGAAATTCTCCCAGTCTATGTTTTCCCCCTGCGACGATTCCTCAACTTCCTCCGTGGTCTTCGCATCAGCCTTCTGCACTACGACTGTTTTCGGCTTGACAACGAGCATGACAACGACCAGAACCAGCCCGATGGCGATGAATGCGACTGGAAATAGGATATTTGCCTTTAAGGAATTTTGTTCCCACTTTGTGAAATCTGCCATTCAAATCCTCCGATGGAAGAGTGAGTCATCGGCCTTTGCGCTTCCGCCTCCGACTGGCTTTCATGCCCTGAAAAAACGCGGGGCATTCTTTGCGTTTATCCAATCATTCCAGATTAATTATTGGACAAACTCCAAAAACAACATCAGGAAATCATATATTTAATTCTTTGTCAATATTTTGCTTAATTTTAGGCTCATCCTTTATACTATAGCCGGGCAGCCGGCCCCGGGCTATTGGTCTGCCCATCAGGCTTTGGGGACCGGCCGGCGGCCTTATACCATGAGCGAAAGCCGGGAAAATAAATATTATTACTGCCCGTCGTGCAGGTGCGCGGCGGAGGATTTCGATCAGTATTGCCCCGGCTGCGATACGGGCAGGCCTCCTCTCGGCTGGCCTGAAGACCTGTACATCGGACGGACCGTCGGCAGTAAATATAAAATAGAGAAGAGAGTCTCTTCAGGCGGGTTCGGCGTCATCTTTCTCGCCGCCCACAGGCACGGCCACGTGGAAATCGGCAAGGTCATCATCAAGATGCTTCATCCCGAGCACTGCTTCGAAGCAACGGTCAAAAAGCGGTTCATCAACGAGGCCAAGGCTGCCAGGAAAATCGCCAGCCCCCATGTCGTAAAAGTCTTCGATCTCGATTTCGACAAGGGGATGGTGCCCTACATGGTCCAGGAATACGTCGAGGGCGAAACGCTGGCCGACATCCTCTCCAGGGAAGGAAAGCTCGATCTTCCCCGGGCCGTCAACATCGCCATTCAGATTGCCGACGGCATGAAAGAGGCCCATGACAAGGGCATTCTTCACAGGGATTTGAAGCCGGAGAACATCATCATCCAGCAGTCCGGAACCAGTGACTTCGTCAAGGTCATTGACTTCGGAATCGCAAGGATCGAAACCGCCGCAACCATGGCGACCGCGTCCTTTATCGGTACGCCGCGCTACATGTCCCCCGAACAGATTCAGGGCATACAGCTCGACCGCCGAAGCGATATTTTCTCCCTGGGCGTGATTCTGTTCGAAGCGGCCACCGGTCATCCGCCCATTGAAGCCAATGGCAGCGAGCTCGAATACCTCAACCTGAACCTGTCGAGGCGCCCGAAAAAAATGATTGATGTCGACCCGTCCGTCCCCGAGGGTTTTTCCATGTTCGTGAGCTTATTGCTCGAAAAAGACCGGGACAAGCGCCCCCCGGACATGGATACCGTCATCACTGAGCTCGCAAAAATCGCGGAGATTTCGGGGTGGAAGGCCGATCACACGGGGGCATACAGGATCAAGGAGGACGGCACCGTAACCGGGCCCTCCATCCACCAGGCGCCCACGGAGCATTTTCAGCGCCGGACGCCTCCTCCTGAAAAATCCAGGCTCAACGCCGCGACCCTTCTGATCGCAGGCGGGGTCGCGACCCTTGTCCTGTCCCTTGTCGTTGCGGCCGTGCTGCTGCTTTCCGGGCCCGGTGGAAACACCGCGCCTGCCGATAAGCCGGACAAGGCCGAAGCTGTCCGGGACATGGGCCGGGAGACCTTTCCTGATCCCCCCCCTCCCTCCGTGCCGCCGGAAAAGACTGAGGCTCAGCCGGCTGAAAAAGCCGCCGCAGCGCAGGAAGCGCAGGAGCCCGAAGAAACCGTTGCAGCCGAAGAAGAGGAGACACCCGGCGAGGACGAGCCCGCCGAAAAGCCTGAAAAGCCGAAGATGAAAAAGAAGAAAGCCAAGAAAAAAAAGACCCCCTGGACAAAAATATAGCCGCCTGGAGGGACTAGAAGCCATCTCATAAATGCCCCGGGCAGGGGAGGCTTTAGCCTCCCGCTCCTCTTCATGGCACGCCGAGGGCGTGCAGCTACACGGGATGGCACGCCGAGGGCGTGCAGCTACACGGGCGACTGAAGTCGCCCCTACCCACGTTTGGGGGTATGAGGCATTTATGAGATGGCGGCTAATAGTATATTTGGCTTGTGAATCGCGTGAAAAGACTGTAAACATTCTGCACGAATTTCATTTGGTTATCACTCATGTCAGCATTATCACGACCGGACGCCATCTTCTTTGTCGCCATGGCAGTCCTTCTGTTTCCCGCCCAGGGATGCCGCGACAAGCGCGCTGAATCGCCCGAAGAGGACGGGAAGGGGAGAGGCACGGCCAGGGACCTCGCGTCGCTTGCGGCCGGGATGCCCGAAGGCAAGCCTTTCGGGCTGGACCCGAAGACGGCGGAGAAATTCGTCCTCCTCTCCCTCGAATGCGTGGACCGGGAGTACCCGAACAAGCCGGCGGACGTTCTAGAGAAAGACGACGACGTGAAGCCGCCGCGCGCGACGCATCCTTCCTTTTACGGCTGCTTTGACTGGCATTCGGCCGTTCACGGACACTGGGCCATGGTAAAGATCCTGAAAACCTTCCCGTCCATCTCGCCGTCCGCCCTGATCAGGGAAAAGCTGACGAGGCATCTCGGGCGGGAGAACATCGCCATGGAGGCCGAATATTTCAAGCGGCCGGACGGTGCCTATTTTGAACGGCCTTACGGATGGGGGTGGTTTCTGAGGCTGGCGGCGGAAACCCGGGGCTTCGACGACCCCGACGCCAAAATCCTGGCAAAGAACCTCGAGCCGCTCGAGGAGATCATCGTAAAAAACATCTATGAATACCTCTTCAAGCTCTCGGTTCCCGTGAGGGAGGGAACCCACCAGAACACGGCCTTTGCCCTGGTTCACGTCTACGATTATGCGAAGAGCGCGGGAGACGACAAGCTTCTTCTCCTGCTGCGGAAAAAGGGCGAGGCCTACTACCTGGGCGACAGGCAATGCCCTGTTCACTACGAGCCCTCGGGAGAAGACTTTATTTCACCGTGCCTGGCCGAGGCGGACTTCATGCGGAGAGTCCTTCCCCCCGAAGAGTTCCGGGCATGGTTTGACGGCTTTCTGCCCGTGTCGAGCACAGCGCTGTGGAACGCCGTTATAAAACCTCCCGGGATCCTGGACAAAAAGGACCCGAAAATCGGCCACCTCATCGGACTCAATTTTCACAGGGCCTGGGCCATGAAGGGTGTCGCGGCCGCGCTCGATGACAAGGACCCGAGGAAAAACCTTCTTCAGAAATCCTCCCTGCTTCACGAGAGCGAAGGCATTGCGCAAATGTTCGAATCGGGATACGGCGGAGAGCACTGGCTCGCTTCATTCGCGATTTATCTCCTGACGGACACGGGCGGCGCAGAGGATTGACAAAAGCACCATATAAAAATATTCTGGAACACGATAGAACAATGACTCAGTTTCCGCTCAGAAAGGTCGGCTCCATCCTCTGGATGATCTTCATCATCGCCATTACCCTGTTCGTCCTGGCCCTCGTCCTTTCATTGAGGGCCGAGATGAAAGCCCACGCGCTGTCGCTGTCCGTGGTGGCGGCGGGCAACCTGATGCTCTCCATTGCCGCCTACATGGCGCTGGGCAGGCTGAAGCAGGGCATCATTGAAATTTTCAAGCAGGTGATGCAGAAGCTCGACAAAAAGGAGGAGGATCTTCACGTTACGGAGAAGATGGCGACGCTGGGGAGGCTCGCGGCCGGCGTCGCCCATGAAATCCGCAATCCCCTGACGTCCATCAAGATGAGGCTGTTCTCGCTGGACAGGGAATTCGAGGAGGAATCCAGCCAGAAAGAGGACATCCAGGTCATCCGCGAAGAAGTGGACCGGCTTGAAGACATCGTCCAGAACTTCCTTCAGTTCGCCCGGCCCCCCGAGGTAAAGCTCGAGCCCACGTCCATCAACGAAGTCATCAACGGTGTCACCGATTTTCTGCTTCCCAAGTTCGAGTCGCAGGACATCAACGTCCACTACAGATCTTCCGAAGACAAGGTCGTGGTTCTTGCCGACAAGGATCAGCTGCGGCAGGTGCTCATGAACATCCTTCTCAACGCCTGCGACGCCATGCCGGACGGGGGGGATATCACCCTGACACACGAGCGCATCATTGAAAATGAGCTGAAAATGGTGCGGGTGACAATCGGGAACAGCGGGCCGTCCATTTTGCCCGATGATGCCGCCAATGTCTTTGAGCCCTTCTTCAGCACGCGGGACGAGGGGACGGGCCTGGGGCTGTCCATTGCAAAGCGCATCGTTGAAAACCACGGGGGCACAATCAAGCTGGATGAGCCGCAGGAGGGTGAGGGGGTCAGCTTCTCCATGACCCTGCCTGTTGTGATCGGTGAGGAAAATGAGCATCATACTGATCGTTGATGACCAGAGAAGCCTGGTAGAATCGCTGAAGAAGCTCCTGGTCCAGGAAGGCCATAAAGTGGAGACCGCCTCCAAGGGAAAAACGGCGCTCGAAAAAATCTCCAACAAGCTGCCCGACCTGGTTATTCTCGACCTGATGCTTCCCGGGATCAAGGGTATGGAGGTCCTGGGAAAAATCCAGAAAATCGACCCCAAGATCCCCGTCATCATCATGACCGGATTCGGGACGACGGAAACGGCCATCGAATCGATCAAGCAGGGCGCGTTCGACTACGTTCAGAAGCCCTTCGAGTTTCCGGACATACTGAAGAACATTGACAAGGCTCTCGAGGCCGGCCGGAAGATGAAATCGCAGGTCATCCTGGGCCCAGAGCCGCCCCCGCACACGCAAGAGGCCATCGTGGGTGACAGCATCATCATGCAGGAGGTCTACAAGACCATAGGAAAGGTCGCGCCCACGGGCGCGACCGTGCTGATCAGGGGAGACACGGGGACCGGCAAGGAGCTCGTGGCCAGGGCCATCTACCTTCACAGCACGCGCGGGGGAAAACCGCTCTACGTGGTCAACTGCGTGGCAATTCCCGAGAGCCTGCTGGAAAGCGAGCTCTTCGGCTATGAGCGCGGCGCGTTCACCGGCGCGGACAGGAGAAAGATAGGGAAAATCGAGCAGGCCAACGGCGCCACCATCTTCCTGGATGAAATCGGGGAGATGCCCCTCAGCACGCAGGCCAAGCTCCTGCGCCTCCTTCAGGAGCGTACGCTCGAACGGCTGGGCGGCAGGGAGACCATCGAGGTGGACGTCAGGATCATCGCGGCCACGAACCGGAACCTCGAAGAGGCCATGAAGCAGTCCAGGTTCAGGGACGATCTGTACTACCGCCTGAACGTCGTGGCCATCACGATACCGCCGCTCAAGGAAAGGCCGGAAGACATCCCCCTCCTGTCGAGATATTTTTCGCAGCGCTACGGCAGCGAGATGGGCTATGAAAACGTGGAGATAAGCGCCGAGGCGCTGGACCTGCTGAAAAACCACTCCTGGCCGGGAAACGTGCGCGAGCTCGAAAACGCCATCCGCAAGACTCTCATCCTTGGCAGGGGTTACCCCATCGGTCCCGAGGACATCATGCCTTCCCTCAAGAAAAGGACGGAAGAAAAGGACACGGAAGACATTGTCCAGAAGGTCATCGCCGAATACCTCGCCTCAACGGAAGGCTCGAACCTCCACGAGCGGTTCATGTCCATGGTGGACAAGCTCATTGTTTCCGAGGCCCTGCGCATTACGGGCGGGAACCAGACCAAGGCGGCCAAGCTCATCGGCCTGACGAGGCCGACGCTCCAGGCCAAGATGGACAAGCACAAGCTCAAGAAGCTCGTTTCCATCATGCAAGAATAGAGTGGCGACGCGCGGGGAAAGCCCGGCGCGCCTTGAAGAATGATCGAACAATTCGAAATCGTATTGCCCTCCATGCCAAGGGGCCTGCACCTGGTCACGGATCGCATCCTGCACGAGCTTCCCGAGCTGCCCGGGAAGGGTCTTATGCATGTTTTCATCAAGCACACGTCGGCCGGGCTCACGCTCAATGAAAACGCCGACCCCTCGGCCCGCCGGGACCTGCAGAACATCCTGGATCACCTCGTGCCTGAGAACGAGCGCTATTATTCCCATACCCAGGAGGGAAGCGACGACATGCCATCACACGCGAAAAGCACGCTCGTGGGCTCCTCGGTCACCGTCCCCATCTCCGGCGGGAGGCTCGGCCTCGGAACATGGCAGGGCATTTACCTGTGCGAGTTCAGGAATCGCGGCGGCCGCCGCCGGCTGGTCGTGACGATCTCTACGTAGCAGCCCTCCCACACATCCACCTCCACCTGTTGGCCCCTCATCCGCCACCTCCCCCGCCGGCTGGCTTCTGGCCCCGCCGCCCCCGCCGCAACCACCGGTTGGCTTGCCGCCGCCACGACCTCCTGGATGCGGAGGAGGCAAGCCAAGGGGGGCTGTGGCCGACAACGGCCGACGGGTGATCTTGACCCTGCCGGTCGTTTATGCTTTAATTGATTAAAATGCCGGTAACTTTCATCCTGCCGATGAACCCCATGTGCGAAAAGACCGTTTTCATCGTCCTGTTATTTGCGACGGTGGCCGCGTGCGATGCCTCCGACGGAAACGTCACGGTCGGCGCTGCGGCATTTCCCCAAACGAGCGAAGCGACCGCCCGGGCCTTCCAGGCCGGGCCCGTGCGACTCAACCCGCCGGGATCGTTCATGACTTCGCCGCACTGGCTTCCCGACGGCAGCGGCGTGATCGCTTCCGGCCACTCGGGCATAGGCCTGTTCATGCTCAAGCCCGGCGATCCGGGCTCCGTAACCATCCATGAAACCTATGCCGGCGGCGTTGATTGGACGGATGACGGAAACACGCTTTGTCTTGCGGGGCCGGGAAGCCTCGGCGCCTTTGACTATGACGCGGCAGCCGGGACACTTGTCGTCTCACTGCGCAGCGCGGCGATGTGCGAGCTCAGGGCAGAAGCCAAGTACCTCGAAAAAGTCGTTTTCGAGCGTTCGAACGTTCGCATCCTCCATGACGGCCTGTACGGCGGACTGAGGGTCGAGGACGGCGCTGCCGAAACAACGGTTGAAGACGCCGGCGCCTGGAGCGTGGCGATCTCTCCCGACGGAAGTAAAATCGCTTACTGTACGGGGAGCCTGGCCGAGCCATCGCTCTTCGTCTATGACAGGGCAGGCGGAAAAACAAGCGTTGGAAGCGGCGCACACCCCTCATGGTTTCCGGAAAGCAGGTTTCTCGTTTACGCATTGCCGGAAACGAAACAAAACGCTTTGGGCAGGAACGCCATAGCGCGCTCCGAGCTCATTATTCTCGATACGCTGAGCTCAACATCCGAAAACCTGACGGACACACAGGAAGCCGCCGAGATGCAGCCCGCCGTATCACCGGACGGAAACGCCGTCGTGTTCTCGGATTGGCGGACCGGGGCAATCACGGTCCTGCCCGTGGGGAAGGATAGGAAACCATGATGGCGGCCGGCCGCACATCAGCCTTCGCGACCCCCGTGATCCTGCGGATTTCGGGACTGCTCGTCCTGCTTGCCTGCCTGGCCCATTCACCCCCCGCCCTGTCGGTTTATTCTTGCGGCGGAGAGGTGAACAACTGTGAGTGCGGAAGATCGAACTTCTGCATCTGCTGCGAGTGCGGCAACTGCGTGTGGTGGGCCTGGCACGAGGCGTGCTGCAACTGGGGGCGCGCCCTTCCCTGGTGCACCAACGCCACGGACTGGGACGATCGAGCCCGGGCCAACGGCTACCCCATGGGGAACTCCCCGCGGGACGGCTGCGTCTTCGTATGCGCCGCGGGCGCGGGATGCAGCGACTGGGGCCACGTG
>JBDRLK010000740.1:0-3596 GCA_043813155.1 Pseudomonadota bacterium
ATGTCCACCACGAACCTTCGCACTTCGCATATAAGCTCGTCGAGCGTGCCCTGAAAGCCCTCGAATTCCACGTGCGGGTCCATTGTGGCAATTGTAATTTCTTCTGCGGCGGTTGGCAATCCCGGCGGGGGTCGGGTTTCA
This sequence comes from Pseudomonadota bacterium, assembly GCA_043813155.1. Classification (GTDB taxonomy): domain Bacteria; phylum Myxococcota_A; class Polyangia; order DRWM01; family DRWM01; genus JBDRLK01. Next base: position 142 of record JBDRLK010000740.1, read on the forward strand.
TGTCCCGCTTGAGACAAAAGGCGCCGTCTTTATCATTAAGTCCGGCGCAGGTTCAGGGAATAACCAGATTCAGAATCCCGCCCACGGCGAGCGCGGACGTTACCATAATGGCCGTCGATTTAAGCATGTCCCTCACGCCTAGTTCCTTCACGAGCACGGCGAAGGTGGCGACGCACGGGAAGTACATCGACAGCACTACGCTCGCGATTATGAGCTGCTTCACGCTCAGGCCCAGCGGCAGCAGCATCCCCACCGCCACGTCTTTCCTCAGAAAACCCAGCACGAGGGCGCCCGCGGCGTCGGCCGGCAGGCCCAGAACGCCCGTGATCACCGGCCCCGCAAGGCGCCCCAGCAGGTCAATCACCCCGGTCGTGTAGAGCAGGTTGGCGATGAGCACGCCGAGCAGGACGAACGGCACCGCCTCCCTGAGAAAGTGCAGCATCCTCGCCCATAATTTTTTCCACAGCGCGGCGAGGGTGGGCAGACGGTACGGGGGGATTTCCAGAAAAATCTCCAGACTTTCGCCCTTCATGAGGCGGGTCAGGATGACTCCCACCGCCACCAGCACGAGGAACAGCGTCCCGAACACCGGGACCAGCCCCCTCGCGCCGTACGGCCCGACGAGGGCGATTATCATCGCCGTCAGCGCCATGCAGGGGATCGAAATCGACATCAGCGTCATGGTGATGAAGCGCTCCCGGCGGGTCTCCAGCACCCGGCAGGCCAGCACGCCGGGCACGTTGCAGCCCAGCCCGAGAATCATGGGGATGATGGACATGCCGTGCAGCCCCACCACGTGCATCGTGCGGTCCACCAGCACGCTGAGGCGAGGGAGGTAGCCGGAATCCTCAAGGATGCTCAGGATAAGGAAGAATGCGAAGACGTACGGCAGGACGGCGCCCAGCGGGACGAAAAGCCCCGTGGTGAGCAGGCCGAACGACTGGCCGAAGTCGATCCCCCCGTCGATGAGCCTGCCGATGAGGATGTTGTGGGCCAGCCCGCCGCCGCCGAGAAGCCCCGATAGTTTCATCATTACCGGCGCCCAAAGGCCCTCGAAAAGCGGCTCGGAGACGTGGCCGATGAGGCCTTCTCCGATGACCCGGATGAGCCAGAAAGTTGCGGCCATGACCAGAATCGCAATCGGCAGGCCCGTGGCGGGCATTATCGACGCGTCGCCGATGCTCTCGAGCAGCGTGTGGTGCCGGTGGGAGATCTGCTGGACCTCTCCCACTATCTCCCCGACGATCTTCCACAGGTCCCCGCCGGCGCAGTCCATGGGGCTTGTCCGCGCGTGCGGCAGGCTCGCGACGAGGTCTTTGAAGCCCTCGCCGGTGAGCGCGCAGGTGGTCACGACGGGGACGCCGAGGATTTCCTGGAGCCTGTCGGTGTCGATTGATATTCCAAGATGCTTCGTCTCGTCCCACTGGTTCAGGGCGATCACGGTGGGGATTTTCCTGTCGAGAAGCTGGCAGGTGAGGTACAGGTTGCGCTCGAGGTTCGTGGCGTCGACCACGTTGACGACCACGGAGCCCTCCGCATCCCCGCCCAGTTCATCCAGTATCCGGAGGGCGATTCCCTCCGCCCTGCATGTGGGGCGGAGGGAGTACGTGCCGGGGACGTCGATAACTTCGACCTTCTCGTCCCCGACTTTCATGGAGCCTTTTGTGAATTCGATTGTCGTGCCGGGGTAGTTGGAGGCGATGACGTTGACGCCGGTCAGCCTCGAGAAAACAACGCTCTTGCCGACATTTGGGTTCCCGATCAGAAGAACCCTTTTCATTTATCGTTCAACTCCACGATGATCTTCTGCGCCATGCCGAAGCCGATCGAGACCGTTGTCTGCCCCACCTGTACGGTGACGGGGCCGTGCATGAGCTGGTCGCTGATCTTGCGGATTTTCGCGCCGGGGATGATCCCCATGGCCTCCAGCCTGCCGGACATATCCTCCCCGCCGTCGATGTCGGATATGGTGGCGGCCTGGTTTGCCCTGAGTTCCGTCAGGCTGATGGTTTCCGGTGGCGGTGATTTTTCAGCGGGGCCGCCCGCCGAATCCTCCCGGAGGGTCCTGCTTTTTTTGTGGCATTCATCGGGCCTCTCGCCGTGGGCGCAGAAATATTCGAAATTTTTCTTCCATTCCGGGCCGTCGGGAAGGGGGCAGGTTTCGAAGAAGCTGATAAACTGGACGAGTTTTTCCTGAGTTTCGGCGCTGATGCAGTGTTCGATGGCGCAGGCGTCCTGGTCGGCGATTTTTTCATCGACGTTGAGTATCTTTTGGAAAAAGCTGACCAGAGCCCTGTGTTTTTTATAAATTCGCTCGGCCCTTTCTTTGCCGGGCGGGGTCATTTGAATGTCGCCGTAGCGTTCCTGCTTCACAAGGCCCTTTCGCTTAAGAGTTTTCAGGGCGTAGTTCACGCTGGGCATGCTGACATGCATTTTTTTCGCTATGTCTTTGACGCGAACCACCCTTTTTTCCTCGCTCAGGAGGAAGATGGTTTCGAGGTAGTTTTCAACGCTTGCCGAGAGTTGAGGTGACAAGGGGCCCTCCGACTTAAACTTGCCTAGCCATGTTAGGCGCGCCTAACTTTATGATATTAGCTATGAAGCTTATTGTCAAGTGCCCGGAGAAACTTCATGCCGGGCACCCGAAAAATCTCATGACATTCATTGTTTTCGAAACCGGGGTTTGGTTTCCGAGGCCTTTTCAGGGCCTGTTGCGGCGGATGCACTCCTCGATGATCTCGACCGTGCCCGCGCCGTTTTCTTTTGTCGCCACGTAGTCGACCCGCTCCTTGAGCGAGGCGTGGCCGTTGGCGGGGGTGGCGGAGAAGCCGACGATGCCGAGGTAGGAGAGGTCGCCGGGGCCGTCGCCGACGCCGCCGATCATTTTTAAATTTATCCCCTCGCGCTCGGCGATGAGCTTCACGCCTTCGCCTTTGTTGATCCCTTTGAAAAAGAGGTTCACGCAGTAGATGCTGATGTCGATCTCGAAGTCGTATCCGCGCTCGCGGCACATCTCAGACAGGTATTTGCCCAGATATTCGACCGACGACTCCGGGGTGGGGTAGACGGAGAGGGAGAGGTATTTTCCGGGCTGGAGCTTTGCCTTTCCCGTTTTAATCAGTTCTCTCCCGATAGAGATCGTCAATTCGACCAGTTCGGGAAGGCGATCTGGCGTGATGAGCGGGTGGGTGATGAACTCGAATGTTTCGGGGACGTAAATCCCCGAGCCGTTTTCGAAGACGGCGGGGCGGCGCGCGCCGATGAGCTGGCACATCAGCTCGACGTAGGGCTGCTGGCGGCCGGTGCAGAGGGTCACGGCGGGCACTGAGGGGTCTTCGGCCGCCACGCGATTGAATTCCGCGAGCTTTCTTATCACGTCGAGGTCTGCCGGGTGCCCCTCGCCGAGGGTAATGCAGCCGTCGATGTCCACCATCATGAGTTCAATCCGCTCGCCC
>JBDRLK010000741.1:0-3031 GCA_043813155.1 Pseudomonadota bacterium
TATTTTAAAAACCGCCGCACGTCAATTAAGAAAGGGGTCAGACCGTGAATCGTGCATTTTTCGGGGTTTTTCTATGAAATAATTTCATAGAGCTGATGGATGACATTCACCCTTCACGGTCTGACCCCTTCAACCGGCGCACGTCTTGAGTTCCTGTCCCTGACGTGCTTTAATAGACGCATTAAAAGGAAAGGAGACGGGAATGAACAGGATGGCGGTTTTCGCGCTTCTTTGCGCAACGGTGCTGGTGGGGGGGTTCACGGCATGCGGCGGCGACGGCGGTGAAGAGGATGCTGACGCGGGGGACGCGGCAGTCGACGACGCGCCCATGGAGACCGAAATGGATGCGCCGGCCGACCGGCAGGATGTTCCCGCGGATGCCGCGGATGAAGATACAGGGGTCCATGACATTGTGGCCGAGGACGCGGCCATGGAGGAAATCACGGCCGAGGTCGGGGAAACGGTTGACATGGCGGATGATGAAATCCCGCCGGAGGACGCGGAAGAGGAAGAGATCAGCATGGAATGCGCCCATGCCAGGGTCGGATGCGGAGACAGCCTTGCGGCCGAGACCACGGAGGGGGCGGCGGACACGCTGGACGGGTACGGCTGCATTGATTTCGATGAATCGGGCGGCGAGATGATCTATCAGATCGTCCTGGATGAGCCCCAAAGGGTCACGGTCATCAACGAGCACAACTCTTTTTTCGCGGACCTCGATCTCTTTGTGCTGAAATCCTGCACCCCCATTGCGTGCTTCGCGTTTTCGACAGGAGAAAACGACATCGAGCGGGTAACCTTTGCGGCGGAAGCCGGGGTGCCGTACTACGTAGTGGTCGACGGTTACGATGGATCGGAAGGCGAGTTCGCCATCAGCTTTACGTGCACCGAGGTCGAGAACTGCGGCGACGGCGCGGACAACAACGGCGACGGGTTGATCGACTGCTGGGACAGGGACTGCTGGGACGAGCCCGGCTGCGTGGAGAGCGCCTGTGACGACGAGGCGGACAATGACGGCGACGGGCGCGTGGACTGCGAGGACCGGGACTGCTCCGGGACCGTGCCTCCCGCTCCCAGCTGCTTCGAGTCGAGCTGCTCGGATGACGAGGACAACGATGATGACGGGGACACGGATTGCGAGGACTGGGACTGCCTGGGGGCCGGGGCATGCGTGGAGGAGGGAGGCGGCCCGATCGGAGAGGCATGCGAGCATCACGATGACTGCGAGAGCGGCCAGTGCCTCATGGAGACCGAGTTCGGCTGGCCGGCAGGCGCCTGCAGCGTCATGAGCTCGACCGACACGTGCGCGACCCTGGCCTGTCCCGGCGATTCGATCTGCCTGGACCTGGATAGAGAGGAGTTCGGCGGCCCCTGGGCCTGCCTGGAAAACTGCATCGAGACGCAGGAGTGCCGGGACGGCTACGACTGCATCGACATCGATTACGACGAGGTGGGCGACGTGTGCGCGCCCGGCTGCGATGACGGCGGCCAGTGCGTGGAAACGGGATACTGCGCCATCGACCCGGATTTCGACATCGGCCTCTGCATGCCGGCCCCGGAAGAATGCACGGGCGGGATGGACGAGGACGGCGACGGCCTGGCCGATTGCGACGATCCGGACTGCATGTTCATCGAGCCATGCCACGCGCCGCTGTCGCCGGAAGAGGGGGACGGCTGCGACGAGGCGGTCACAATTCCCCTGCCCGACGGCGACCGCGGCATCGTGTCGGTAACCGGCGACACGGAGCCTTATTCCGACGATTACGATCTGTCCTGCGTTGATGAAAGCAGCTGGGACGTTGTTTACACCTTTACGCTGACCATCGACACGTTCGTTCAGATCGATCTCATCGGCGGCCGGTTCGAGCCGCAGCTCACCGACACGGTGCTTGCGCTGAGGCGGGAATGCGATGGCTTCGATCTTCTGTGCAACGACGATTTCTTCCCCTCCGTCCGGTGGCATTCTCGCGTGGAAGCCATGCTGGCCGCGGGCGCCTATACTATCATCGTTGACGGCTATGACTGGGCCGAGGGGACTTTTGTCCTGGGCATGGCGCTGTCCGACGGCCCGTAAGATTTTTACTCGAGCGCCCTGATCCTCTGGACCATGGTCTTGTACTGCGTCGTTTCAAGCATCTTGTGGCCGAAACGTGTCTCGTTGTAGATATCCACGATTTCGAAAAGTGTCCCGGAATCATTGACGTGAGAAGAAATCCTGTGGCTGTGCTTGAGGGGAGGGCGCGACAGCGGGCGGTAAAGCCCGAGAACTTCCAGTCTCCGGTCCAGCTCGGACATCAGGTTCACGGCCTTTCTGGCTGAAACCGACTGCCTGTAAGCCTGCGGCGTCCGCATGAGCTGCTCCTTGCGGAAATACAGGAAATACAGGGTCCAGAAGACAAGCATGGAAAGGACAATGAGCAGTCTCTTCTGGGCGGGGCCGAAACGGTACTCGGCCTTGCTGCCCAGGCTGCCCATCTCGCGGCGGTACTGCATGAACTTGCCGTAGCTTGCCCTGAGAAACTTGCTCTGGTGCGAAAGGTCATAGGCAATGACGTGCTTCTGCCAGCCGAGGCTGATGATGTCGAAAAACTGGAGCACGGCCGACAGGTAGGGGCTCGTAATGAATTCCGGCGAGCCTGACGCGGGCGTGGGGTCGAAAATCACCCACCCGTGATCGGGGAAATAGGCTTCGACCCAGGAATGGGCGTCGCCTTCCCTGATGATCAGGTAATTTCCGATTTTGTTCCACTGCCCGCCGAGAAACCCGGCCACGTTGCGTGCCGGAATGCCGCCGGCTCGCAGGAGCAGCACCATGGAAGTTGAGAAATACTCGCAGTTGCCCTTTTTCCAATCGAAAAGGAACGCGTCCACCGGGGTTTTCCCCCTGGGAACCTTCCAGTATTCGCTGCGCGTGTATTCGAACCGGGTGGACAGGTATTTTTCGATCGCCTCCGCCCTTGCCGCGGGATCGCGATACCTCGCGATGAAGTCCTTGCCGAGCTCCTCGAACTGGCGGCTCGCCTTTGGGTGC
>JBDRLK010000742.1:0-5208 GCA_043813155.1 Pseudomonadota bacterium
TTATCACGAACTCGGAGGTCTCGCGCGAATGCGGTGCGGAATCCTGCGTGGACAGCACGATCACGGATTACATGTATTACGAGAAGGTCCTCCAGGCAAAGGAGATCACGCATTTTCTGAACATTACGGGCCTGTTCGGGATTTACCATGACCTGCACCTGAAGCTGGAGCTGCCCGTGGTCCTGCAGAGGACGAACAAGCTCAGCGTGCACGAGGACATCGACGAGGCCACGGCCAAGGAGCTTCTCAAGGACCCGGACGGGAACCCCATGTTCAACATTCCCTTCACCTCGGCGGACCGCAGCGGCATCGACTATTTCGTGACCGGCCTCGAGTGGGGAATCATGAACCAGTCCAGGAACGAATCCCACCCCGACTGGAACATCTACATCGAGGGCCTCTGGGGGGTCGGGGCGATCATGAAGCCCGCCGGCTCCACGGACATCGACGGCGACCTGGGCTACGGCGACCCTGGGATCAGCAGGGGCAACCTTTCCCTGCGCGGCGGCACGAGGATGTCCAAGCGGTTCAAGTACATCAACCCCTATTTCGGGTTCGAGTTTCTTTTCGAGTTCCCGCAGAGGGAGGCCCCCTATCCGTACAACAACGCCACGGTTTACGACGGCCAGGTGAACGTTATGCCGCCCATGCGCGGCTACATCCATTTCGGCATGGAGGTGATCCCCTGGGAAAAGCCCGCCAGGCAGCAGAAGCTCTTCTTCGACCTCATGTTCATCGGCGGGTACGTCTCCGAGGGAAGGGATTTCAGCGTTCTTTCCGATGCGCTCGGGACCTCCAACAACCCCTACCTGAACTACTACAAGGGCAGCCCCGACTGGTGGGAGAACAAGGTCGGGACCGAGCATTTCATCGACACGTGGAACCAGAATTACGGTCCCGGCGACCAGCTGTGCTGGAACGATGTGACAGGCTACTACGAGGAGTGCGGCCGCGGCGGCGAGGAGTACGACTGGTACGGCAAGGAGCACTGGACCGGCCTGACGGACCAGGAGAACTACGGCACGTTCGGAGGCCGGTTCACCATCGGGTTTATCACGAGCAAGTGGTTCAAGATCATGGCGGGCGTGCAGGTCCGCTACAACCAGCCCCACTTCATCACCTTTGCCGACCAGTGCAACTCCGGCTCCTACGAGGAGTACGCCGACGGCTCGTCCAACTGCGTCATCGGGGGCCATTCGTCGGGCGTTTCATCGTACAACCCCGACTACAGGGCCATCCTCGACGAGATGGGCAACAGGTTCAAGATCTCCTCCACGATCATGGTCAACGTGTTCGTGAATGCTGTAGCGATGTTTTGAGTTTAATCTTCAACCCCGCAGTCCACGAACCGTATCCTGTCCTCCGTGCACTGCTCGGGCGCAAAGCCGATGTCCCGGCATGCGGCAAGCTCCGCTTTGCGGCGGATCTCGGCTTCCGTTCCCGTGCCCGTCTCCCTCTTGCACGAAAGGAAATTGCGCAAGGCGCAGGCCCTGCACCAACGATTAACCTGGTCGTCGCTTGAAACAGCGCTGGACGCAACGGGGGCCTTCGACCCTTCCTCCTCGCCCAGGTCGGACCGGCACCTGCACCCGCAGGCAAGAGCGCACGCAAGGCCGATCGTAAACAGGACTATCAGTTTCCGCATTTTTCAGGCTCCTCTTCGTCTTGTTTTTTTTCCGGTTTTTCCACGGGCTTTACGTTTTTACAGGCTTTGAGCTTTTCATTTATATTACATATTTCAGCGATGATGTCATCAGGTTCGTGGCTGAAAATCTTGAGCCGCGTTGTGTTGTTGCCGATGAACGTGGGAGAAGCCTTGATGCCCATGGCCTTGACCATGGCGGCGTCCTCCCTCAGCAGGGCCAGCCCTTCGTCGGACATGACGCAGGACTCTATTTTCCCGGCGTCCATCTTGTTCAGCGCGGCGCAATCCTTCCAGTCCGCTTCGCGGATGTCCTCGTTCATGCACAGGACATACTGCATGTACTTGTTCTTCTTGCCGTAGTGTTTCCTGATGCATGCCTGCCTCAGGTTTTCCGACAGCTCCGGGAACCCGTGCAGCGTGCAGTAGTGGTTCCCGTCGCCCATCTCGGAGCACTCCCCTTTCAGGGCCGGGGGCAGCAGCGCGAACTCCTCGCCCGAGTAAACGTCGACGATGAAGCGCAGGTCGAATTTCAGCTTGCCCTTGAAATGCTTGAGCACGTCCTCCATCGCGTTTTCAGCGCTTACGCCGAAGGGGCACATGCTCATGACGAAAAGGCTGAGCGTGGAGGGCGTCCCGGCCCGGCATGACAGCCCGAGAGCGCAGTCGTCGTCGTCGCAGTCAACCTTGCCGTCTTCGTTGTCATCCTTTTCATTGCCGCACACCTCTTTCGTCGGGTTGTACGATGTGGCGGCCTTCAGGACCACGGTGTCGCCGGCCGGCACCATCCAATCCTCGATCATCTCGTAGCCGGGGGCGTCGGCGACGGCCTTGTCAAAGACAAACACGGGAAGGTATTCCCCCTGTATTTTTTCGTAGAGCTCCCTGCCTTCATCGGTCGAGTAATCGATGATTTGGACCTCGAGCTTTGGAAACAGGGTGCGCAGCTTATCCAGGGCGTTTTTCACGAAATCGCCGCATTCCCCGCATTGCAGGTCCGAGAGGGCCTTGACGCTCAGGGTCATGTGCCTGGGGCATTCGGGGACTGCTTCCTCGCACTTGGGCGGCTTCTTCCCCTCGTCGAAAGCGCAGCAGATATCCTGGACGTAGGCGGCCGGGCTCTTGGCGCCCACGGTCCGCATGTCCCCTATGGTGATGGTGGGACAGGCGAACGCGTCCTGGGCCACTGCAAAATCGATCGATTTGGACAGCAGCATTTTCCCCTCTTCGCCTTCCACGCAGCTTCGAATTTCCTCCGGGTCGAGGTCGTTTTCCAGGGCGCAGTCTTCCCAGTTGAAGGGGATGTCCATCATGTCGCCGGCCATGCAGGCCACCATGTCCATGAACCTGTATTTTTCCGGGAAATACCTGGCAGCGCAGAGCTGGACGATGTCGCCTTTGACTTCGCTTTTTCCGTGCATGGAGCTGAACGTGCCGGGCTCGATCTGCGTTGCAATGAAGTGCTGCTCAAAGGCGATGTAGTCCCCCAGTTCCTCGAGAATGATCTTCATGATCTGCTGGGTCCTCGCCCCGAAAGGACATTTGGACATGACGAAGAGATCGATCTTCACCTTGTCCTCGAGCGCGACGGGAATGGGCCCCTCCTGCGGCGCGGCGGCGGGAACGGGCTCCCTGGCGTCCTGTCTCGGGCCGCAGCCCCACGTTGAAACGAGGAGGATGAGCGCAGTGAGCGTGAATACCCTCTTGAATGTGCGTGCCGTCATGATGATTGTCGGGAGGAATATGCGAAGGGTTGCATCAACCGCCTAGCCGCCGCAGGAGCCTGAAGGTGGTTTATTGGCGCCGCCGGCCTGCTGCTCCTTGGTCAGCTCTTTTTCGCACCCGGCAAGGCCCTTGTTGTCCTCGCAGATCGCGGTCTTGATTCCGTCGGGCGAACGGTCGCGGATAACCATCTTCTTCTTGTTGTTCGACAGGAAGCTCGGGCTGCCGCTGAAGTCCACCTCGTTCGCGAATTTCGCGTCGGCCTGGATCAGGTCGAGACCTTCCTGGCCCTCGAAGCACTTCGTGATTTTCGGCACGTCCAGGCCGGCTTCCTTGGCGCATTCCTGCCACTCGGGGTTCTTGAGGTTCTTGTTGCGGCAGAGAATGTAGTCCATGTACTTGTTGTTCTTGGAATAGTACTTGACGGCGCAGGCCTGCCTGATGTCCTCGTTGAGCTCCCCCTCGCCGTGCAGCGAGCAGTAGTACTGGCCGTCGGACTTCTTGACGCACCTGGTCTGGCGCATCTTGGGCAGTTGGCCCCACGCCTCCTCGTCCATGACGTCGACGAGGAAGCGAAGGTTGAAGCTCAGGCCGGAGCCGAAGTTCTTGAGCACCTCGTCCATGGCGTCCACGGCCTTGACGCCGAAGGGGCACTCGCTCATGACGAAAAGATCGAGCGTGTTGGACTTCTCATCGCGGCACTCGAGCGTGCCCTTGCAGGTTTCGTCGTCGCAGTCCACCTGGCCGTTGCCCGTGTCGTCCTCGCCGTTGTCGCAGATTTCCTTGGTGGGGTCGAATTTCGCGCCCGTCATCATCACGAGGAAATCACCGGCCGGCCTCAGCCACCTCTGGACCTGGGAGTAGCCCGAGTCTTCCTTGAGGTTCTGGTCGAACAGGTAGGCGGGAAGGTGTCCCACCTTGGTCTTCTCGAAAAGGTCCTTGCCCTCGGGCGTCCCGTAATCGAGCCTGTTTATGGTCAGCTTCGGGAACCTGTCCTGGAAGTTGCGGATCATCATTTCCACGCGCTGGCCGCAATCCTTGCACCTCTTGTCCGACAATACGGTCAGGTCGATGGGGACCCTCTTGGGGCACTTCAGGTCGGCCGCGCAGGCGGCCGGCTTGTTCTCGGGAGCGAAGGCGCAGCAGATGGCCGTCTCGAAATCCTTGTCCGTCCTGCCGCCGGAGTATTTTTCGCCCGCGACAAAGATCGTGGGGCTGCCGCCGGCCTTGACCGCCTCGGCGCGCTTGAGCGACTCGCTCATGAGCTGCTTGCCTTCCTCGCCCTCGAAGCATGCGCCGATCTTGGCCGCGTCCAGGCCGTTCTTGGTCACGCAGTCCTTCCAGTTGCCGGGGATGCCTTTCATGTCATCGGCCATGCACATGACCGCGTCCATGTACTTGTGGTTGTCGGGGTAGTATTTTTCAGTGCACAGCTGCGCGATGTCGCCCTGGATCTCGGCTTCCCCGTGCAGGGACTTGAATTTCCCGCCCCCGAGCTCGCTGGCGATGAAATCCTGCTTGTAGTCGACGTAGGGGCCCATCTTGTCCAGCACCGGCTTGATGCCCTTCTGGACCTGGGTGCCGAACGGGCACTGGCTCATGATGTAGAAGTCGACCTTGACTTTTTCCGCGACATCGCCCGCGGCGGCTCCCCCGCCCGCGCCTTCGCCCTTCTTCGCGGGCGGCTTGCAGGCGCTCAGGCCGTAGGCGGCAAACATCACCGCGGATGCCAGTATAACGGTCTTTGTAAGTGACAATCTCATTTCAATACCTCCTTTGGCGTAATGCCGTTGTGCGGCTTCAATCTGCGCGGGACAGAGCAAGCTCCGTCCCCGCTCAATATC
>JBDRLK010000743.1:0-10790 GCA_043813155.1 Pseudomonadota bacterium
TCAAGATCATCGACATCATCTACAACAGGGTCATCGACCCGAACGCGGGGGTTGAAGAGGAAGTCATTATCTCTGTCAAGGATTTCTCCAAGATCAGCCTGCCCTTTGTCCCCAATTTCGGCTTTATCAAGGATTCCTGCCAGGTTGTCGCGTCCGTTGAATACGAGGATATGTACAGCGAGCGCTACAGGCTCGATCGGGATATCCTCGAGTGGTAATGGGCTGGCGCGAGCCCATAGCACAGCGCCCCGCAAGTAAGGGACCAGTCTCGTAGCGAGGGCGTGATTGCCGAGCCGGATCGCGAGCGCGCCCGCAGCGCCCGATGGAGGCGTAGCAGGGCACCATCGACGAGGGCGCGAGGACGTAAGCCGCGAGACGGCCGGCAGGCGCGCCCGCAGTAGTGAGTGGTCCCTTACTTGCGGGGCGCTGTACTAAGGGCGGCTTTCTGTCCGCCGCCTCTTGCTTTTTCAGGCTGTTTTGACTTATAAACCTTTTTGAGAAAGCAAGGTGATATGATAAATTCCCCGACCTCTTCAACCTATTCGAGATTCTTTATCGCTCTTCTTGGCGCCTTTCTGTTCTTTTCTTTCGTTTCCGCCACGTGCACCAGCCAGGTATCGGAAAAAACGCTCAAGCAGAGCCAGCTGCACCTGGAACTCGCCCAGAGCTACATGAAGGAAGGGGACCTTGTCTCGGCGCGCAGGGAAGGCATTCTTTCAGTGCAAAAGGACCCGACCAACGTGGAGGCCCATTACACCCTTTCTTTCGTGTTCGTGCAGCTCAAGGACTGGACAAACGCGGAGAAATACGTGCGCCTTGCCATCAAGCATTCGAAAAACTATCCGGAAGCCGAGAACCTTCTGGGCACCATCCTGATACAGACGGGAGATCTCGACGAGGCTATCGAGATCCTGACGGAAGTGGCCGAGGATTTCATGTACCAGACGCCGCACCTGGCCCTGGGCAACCTCGGGCTGGCCTATAGTAAGAAGGGCGAGCACGAAAAGGCGCTGGAAGCCTTGAAGCGGGCCGTGCAGCTGCAGCCTCTCTTCTGTCTCGGCTATTACCGCATGGGTCTCGTGTACAGCGAGACGGAACGCTACAAGGACGCCCTCGAGTCGCTACAGAAGTCGATCGACATCGAATACAAGTTCGGTGACTGCAAGATGCTGCAGGAGCCCTACGTTCTCATGGGCGACATTCGCATGAAGCTGAAGACATACGATGCCGCCATCGAAAGCTTTCGCAAATGCCTCGAGATCAACCAGCACAACACCGTGGGAATCGACTGCAAGCGGAAGATCAACAAGTGCAAGAAGCTGTTGGGCGAGGACGAGGAAGAGGAAGAGGCGGAGATAAAGAAAGAGCAGATGGACGAAGAAAATGAATAATATCAGGCCCTTTCTCCGCGCGCCTTGCAGGCAAGGCGCATCGGCGCCCCCGGTGTGGCACCCTTATTTTTTTTAGGCTCCTAACCCCTCGTTTAATAAGAGGAATCTTGATTTTTTTTGAGCCTATTGAAATTTATTCCGTTTTATGGTTGTTATAGTAGTAATTTCCAACTCGATGATGATGGCGGTTGATTTGATTGAGAGGAGATTTATGGAGCGGGCAGTTGCGAGGGCTGGGAGAGTTCAAGCGATATTCGTACAGGAGTTGCACAATGACATCAGTCGGCTATCAGCTCAAAGCGGCGAGGTTGGAGCAGGGGATAACACTGGAACAGATGTCCGGGTTTACGAAGATTCCAATCTATTCAATCGAATCCATTGAATGCGATAAATTTTCGGATCTTCCCAATGAAACGGTGGCCAGGGGTTTCGTAAGATCGATCTGCCGGGTCCTTGGCCTCGATGATGCACGGTGCCTGGATGAGCTCTGCACCAACGCCAGCCGTCAGAGCAGGGAAGTGAAAACATTGAAGCAGCCTTTGAACGGCGAAGTGCTCAAGTCCTCGGGCAGCAAGACTCGTTTCATTATTGCTCTCATCGTCTTTTTGATTTTTGGCTCGCTTCTCCTCCTGGTTATATTCACTCCATCAACGATCAGGGGGTCAGAAAAGCTATCCGGGTCGGTTGACAGGGTCGTGAACACGCAGGAGTGAGGAGTCCTTATCAGGAGTCGCTCGGTCGATTAACCACACATTGAAAAGATTGTTTTTTATATTGTTATTGAGCATGGGCTATGGCGACAAATCTTGCGACACAGAGGTTGTACGACCATATCAAGCGCCTGTTGCGCCGCCAGGCCCACTCGCACGTTAAGAAGATACTCGCCAAGTCCCACCCTGCGGACATAGCCACGGTTTTCCGAATCTTCGACGAGGCGGAGATGCAGAAGCTCTTCAGCCTTGTGGCGTCTTCCGAGAAAAAAGCGGAAATCGTAAGCAGCCTGGACTATGACCTGGTGCCGCGGCTTTTCTCCTCCCTGAAGATAGAGGAGCAGGTCGAAATCCTGGAAAAAGCCACTCCCGACGATCTCGCGGACATTCTCGCTCACATTCCCGAAGAGATGAAGAACAGGGTCCTCGAGGGGTTGAAGAAGGAGGAAAAGGCGGAGGTCGAGGGGCTGATGAACTACGCCGAGAACACGGCGGGCGGAATCATGAGCCCGAACTTCCTGTCCATGGACGAGGAGCTTACGGCAAAGGAAGCGATCGAGGCGCTGCAGAAACAGTCCGAGGAAGTGGAGATGGCGTTTTACGTTTACGTGATCAACAACGTGAGGCAGCTCGTTGGTGTCCTGTCCCTGCGCCAGCTCGTTACCTGCAGGCCCGATACCAAACTGAAGAACCTGATGGACCAGAAAGTGGTTTCGGTCGGCGCGCATGACGACCAGGAAGAGGTCGCCCATCTCATCTCCCGGTACGATTTTCTTGCCGTACCCGTCGTGGACGAGGTGAATACTCTCGTGGGTATCGTCACGGTCGATGACATTATCGATGTGCTCCGCGAGGAGGCGACAGAAGACATGCTGAAGATGGCGGGCGCCGGCGCCAAAATGGTCGACGCCATGAGCTTCGGCGGCTCGTTCAGGCACAGGTTGCCCTGGCTGCTCATCACGTGGATTGGTGAGTCGTTTACCGCTCTCATCATCGCCTACTATCACAACACGCTCACCGCCATCCTGCCCCTGGCCGCCTTTATTCCCATGATCACGGGCATGAGCGGAAACGTCGGGACGCAGAGCGCCACCATCGTGGTCCGGGCCCTGGCCACCGGCAGGGTAAACATCGGCCAGATCTGGAAGGTCCTGGCCCGGGAAGTTCTCATCGGGCTCCTCCTGGGATTCGTCTACGGCGCCGCGCTCGGCGTGTTCGGCTTTGTTCGATACTTTGATGCCGTGTACATGAATTCCCTCATGCTCGGGGTCGTGATCTCGTCTTCACTCTGCCTGGGCATGACCCTGGCCGCCCTGGTAGCGACGGCCATGCCTTTTATCCTGCACAGGTTCAACCTCGATCCCGCGGCCGCCACCGGCCCCTTTGTCACGACCTTCTGCGATATCGCGGGCATTGCCGTGTACCTGTCGGTGGCCACGGTAGTCCTGCTGTGATGCAGACCCGCTTTTTCAGGCCTGAAAACCGGAAGAATTTGCTTTGACAAAAGTCACATAACGAGTCGAATAAATTTGACTCGGAGTTGGAATGCTTTATAAGTGATAAAGGGAATGATTGACAAAGAGGTAATCATGAGTCACGGAGCAAAGGTTGAGGTTGAGGTTAAAGATGGGCCTGAGGCGGGCCGCGTACTGAATGCGGCCGCGCTCTTCGCAGCGGCGGCATGGGCGATTCTCGTTCTCTCGGGCTGCCTCGTCAAGGAAAAATGCTACGGCGATGACGACTGCAACGATCCCAAGATCTGCAAGATGGGCGAATGCATCACCGAATGCGAGTCCGATCAGGACTGCGATGTCCCGGACTTCGGGATTGAATACGTGTGCGAGGACAACCGGTGCGAGTTTCCGGCGCAGTGCGCGACCTGCTCCTTTCCAAATGCGGGTTCGAGCTGCATTCACGGCGACTGCAGGATGGGCGATTGTGAAGAGGGGTTCGTGGACCTCAACGAAGAGCGGGACGACGGCTGCGAGTACGAGTGCACGCCTTCGAACGGGGGCGGGGAAAAATGCGACAACAGGGACAACGACTGCAACGGGGAAATCGATGAAGGGTTTGATTTTGGCTCCGATCCGGAAAACTGCGGGCGGTGCGACAGGACGTGCGAAGACAGGGCGCACTCCGATCCCTTCTGCTCATCCGCCGCGTGCGTTTATATCTGCGATGAAGGATGGTACGACAACAACGGGGAGGCGGAGGACGGCTGCGAGGATGACGCGTGCGTCGAGCGCGAGGAGGTCTGCGACGGGCATGACAATGATTGTGACTGCACGCAGGACACGAACGGGGACGATTACGTCTGCGGGCCGGGAGACGACAACGTTGACGAGGGTTTCGACACAACGAGGCCCGGGAGCTGCGGGCCTTTCTGCATTGCCTGCGAGTTCAGCCACGCCGGGGCGCGCTGCGCGGACGGGGCATGCGCCATGGGCGGCTGCGACGAGGGCTGGCACGACATCGACGAAAAAGAAGCCAACGGGTGCGAGTACGCGTGCACCGTCACGAACGGCGGCGAGGAGATCTGCGATCACGTCGACAATGACTGTGACGGCAGGCTGGACGAGGGCGGAGTGTGCGGCATCGACTGCCCGGAGTACATGGTGCCCGTGGGCACGTCGTTCTGCATCGACGTTTACGAGGCGTCCAGGGCGGACGCCTCGGCGGACGATTCGGGCGCGGACGAGGAGTCGGGGGCCATGAGCCGGCCGGGCGTGCTGCCGTGGATCGTCAATCCCGTGACCACGGAGCATTTTAACACGTTCAAGGAGGCCTGCGAGCGCGCGGGCAAGCATCTGTGCGGGAAGGAGCAGTGGATTGCCGCGTGCATGGGCCCTTCACCCGGCACGACTTATGTGTATGGCGACGAATTTGACAAGGAAGCGTGCAACTGCGTGGATAGCTGGTGCGACGATTACTGCGGGGAACAGAGCATACCGCCCGAGGATTGCAACACGAGCTCGAACTGCGGGTACCGCTGCGGCGAGGTGGGGTCGGATGTCCAATGCTTCCACCTGGAAAGGACCGGACAATTCCCCGAATGCACCAACGACTATGCGACATTCGACATGAACGGCAACTTATGGGAAATCGTCCTTTCCGACTCCGACCCGAGAGGTTACGAGGTGCGGGGGGGCGCGTACAGCTGCGCTAATCCCGGCGAAAGGCTCCAGTGCTCGTTCAACGCGTCATGGTCCGATCTCCCTGCCGGGTTCCGCTGCTGCACCACGCCGGAGGAGGAGTAGGAGCGGGAGCGGGCGTCAGCTCTTCGGCTGGTTGATCAGGCGAAGGAACGGCTTCTCTCCCTTCTGGATACAGGTGTCCCCCCGCCAGTTTTCGTCGTTCCGCTCAGGATGGTCAAGGTTGTAGTGAAGCCCGCGGCTCTCTTTGCGGAAAAGCGCTGATTCGATGATGAGCTCGGCGACCGTTGCAATGTCGCGCAGCTCGATGAGATCGGACGTGATAATGTAATTCCAGTAATATTCGTCGATCTCTTCGCGCACGAGATGCAGCCGTTTTCGCGCACGCTCGAGCCTGCCGTCGGACCGCACAATGCCCACGTAATTCCACATGAACCGGCGGATCTCATCCCAGTCCTGGGACACGACGACCGACTCGTGACTCGCCACGGCCTTGCCCGGGTCCCACCCGCGGATTTTCCTTTCATCCAGGGCAAGGCCTGCCAGCGCGCCCGTGATCGAGGCCGCGCACTTTTCCGCCATGACGAGGCCTTCGAGAAGCGAGTTGCTTGCCAGCCTGTTGGCGCCGTGAAACCCCGTGCATGACGACTCGCCGATGCTCCACAGCCCGGGCAGGGCTGTTTTTCCATCCGCGTCAGTGATGATCCCGCCGCAGGTGTAATGCGCCGCGGGGACAACGGGCGCGGGCTGAACGGCAATGTCAATGCCAAGCTCGAGACAGCGCCTGTAGATGTTGGGGAACCTCTCCTTGATAAACCCCGCCTCGACGTGAGACATGTCGAGCAGGACAAAATCATCGCCTGTTTTTTTCAGCTGGTCGTCAATAGCCCTGGCCACGACGTCCCTGGCCGCCAGGTTCCCGTCAGGGTGATAGTCGGCCATGAAGGGCGACCCGTCCGTGCGTTTCAAAATCCCCCCCTCGCCGCGCAGGGCCTCGGACATGAGCAGTCCCTTGGTCTGGGGGTGGTAGAGGGTGGTGGGGTGGAACTGGAAAAATTCCATGTTGGCGATCGTGACCCCGGCCCTGAAAGCCATTGCAATACCGCCCCCGCAGGCCACGTCGGGATTGGACGAATAAAGGTAAACCTTGCCGGCCCCGCCCGTTGCAAGGACAGTGCAGGGCGAAACGAACGTTTCCACCTCGCCGGTGGTGTTGTTCAGGGCATAGCAGCCCACGCACCTGTGCTCGCCTCCGAACTTGGATGGAATGATGAGGTCAACGCACGTGAAATGCTCGAGGATCGTGATGTTTTCAATGGCGCATGCCGCCTCTACCAGTCCATTGACCAGGTGCATTCCCGTGAAATCCTCCACGTGGGCTATGCGCCTTTCGCTGTGCCCGCCTTCCTTGCCCAGGTCGAGGTCCCCGCTTTTCATCCTCGTAAAGGCAATGCCTGATTTCTCCATGCTTTCGATTAGTTCCGGGCCCATGCTGATGCAGTCTCTCACCACGCTCTCGTGACACAGCCCGGCGCCGGTTTTCAGCGTATCCTGTATATGTTTTTCAAGCGAATCATGATTTCCGAGGGCTGCGGCAATGCCTCCCTGGGCCAGGAAAGAGGATGAATCCCTGGTGGAACGCTTTGTCAGAATGACAACTTTTCCCTTTTTTGAGGCATGGATGGCCAGACTGAGCCCGGCAACCCCGGATCCGATGATGAGAAAATCAGCTTTTTTAGCCATGGTCAGTTTCTTGCATATGGAAATCAACTCATTATATAATAACAAAAATGAAGATGAAAAGCCGGTATATTATTTTTTTTCTGCTGATTACCTCGATTTTTCCCTTCCAGGCGTTCAGCGACATTTTCACCTACACCGACAAAAACGGGGTCGTGCACTTCACGAATATCAAGCCGGCAGGCAAGAAATTCAAAGTATATATCAAAACCCCGGACAATAGAAAGGCCAAGCCGGGAGTCATACCCGTTTCGGCCAAGGACAAATCACCCGAGCGCTTCACACGCTATGACAAGTATATCAAGGAGGCATCCGAGCTGTACGTCATCCCGAAGCCGCTCATCAAGGCCATCATCAAGGTGGAATCCGACTTCGACGCGAATGTCGTCAGCGTGGCCGGAGCCGAGGGCCTCATGCAGATGCTGCCGGGAACGGCCCAGAGGATGAAGGTGAATGACAGCTTCAATCCGAGGCAGAGCATCCTGGGCGGCACGAAGTATTTGAGGACCCTTGCCAACCTGTTCGAGGGGGACCTTCTTTATACTATTGCGGGCTACCACGCCGGCGAGGGCAATGTCATCAAATACGAGGGAATCCCTCCTTTCAAGACCACGATCGGCTATATAAAGAGAGTGCTCAAGTACTACGTTCACTACAGCAATTCAATATAGAGCCTTCGGCTCAGCTTTCAGCTGTCGGCTTACGGCTATCGGCGGCTGAAAGCTGATAGCCGATAGCCGTAAGCTGATGGTCACATCCGTTTGAACAGCAGGGAAGCGGAAAAGTTCTTCTTGTCCGTAATCGTCAAGCTGATGTCGTTGATGAGCCGGCGCAGGAGAGGTTTGTTCTTCAACACGATTTTTTTCATCTCTTCCGGGACACGCGCAGCGCTCGATACGCTTTTTGCCCGCGCGGCCCTGACGAGAAACCGCCTGAGCCCGGCCTGCAGAAGATTGCGCCGGCCTCCGCACTTTCTGCACACGACGCCGCCCCTCTGCGCTTCAAAGTAGGCGCCGGCGGTCTCGGGGGCTTCTTTTCCGCAGGATACGCACGCGTCGAAAGAGGGTATATTGCCCGTTGCTCGAAGGAGGATGATAAAGGCGGCAAATACGGACGCGGGATCAGGGTCCCCGGTCTCGAAATAGTCGAGGCAGTCCCGCAGCCAGGCAAAGTACAGCGGGTCGCTGAGCTGCAGGGGGACGAATATCCTGAAGTTTTCGATGACCCAGCATCCGGCGATGTAACGGTCCAGGTTCTGAACAATCGGGGCGTAATAATGGGTGATCACGGCCCTGCCCAGGTTCCACAGCTCACCCCTCCCGGATTGCGAGCATTCGACGGTCAGCAGCTTGAAGTAATCGAGGGCGCCGGGATATCGCCTCCGGCTCTTTCGCGCGTGCCTTGCCACGGCCTGGATCAGCCCCAGCTGCTGTGTCGCCAGCGTAACGATCTTGTGGGCCTCGCCGTAGCTGGATATTTTGATGACGAACGCTGCTGTTTCAACTGATTGCATGACCGTTGGAATTTATGTTAAATATCACTATTTATGAAATCAGGGAAGGGGAGAGGCGCAATCGAGAAAGTCGTCCGTCTGAGGAAACACGAGGAGCGCGAGGCCGCGGCAGGTCTGCTCGTGAAAAAACGGCAGCTTGCGGAGCTGGACGGGAAAGTGAGAGAGGCGGAGGACGAGCTGGCCAAACGTCTCCATGAAGCGCAGGAGCGTCGTGCCGATCTGAAAAAGAGCCTCGGAGGCGAAATGAAAGCGTCACGGGCCGCCGGCCGGCTTTCCCACATCAGGTCGATCGAGGAGGCATGCAACCGCATCAAAGGCAGGATTGCCATGCTTCAAAGGGATAGGGGCAGGGTCGAATCGGAGCTGGAGCGGGAGAGAAGGAACCTGGCGGAAAAGTTTGCGGACAAGCGGTCTGCTCAGAAGTATCTCGAAAGCCTTGAAAAGGAGGCGGAGCAGGAGAAAGAAAAGAAGCAGGAGGATGGCGATTGATGGACCCCAATTTTCAGGTTCCTTGACATAAATTTCCCGATCAAATATACATTCAAAGAAGGCGTCGGACCATGCATGTTGCATTCAGGAGAACGCAAAATTCAAGGTCCGACCCCTGAAAGAAAGTGAACTTAAATTTGTGAAGCGGATACACTTGGTGGTTAACGATAAAATAGGGAGCATGGTAATGAAAAAACACCTGTTTTTAAGCGTTCTTCTTGTCGGGCTTCTGGTTTCCGCAAACGCCTTTTCACACGGGAAATTTATCAATATCTCGCTGAGCGGCAATGCCGCCTACCCCCTGGGCTCGGAGCTGACCAGTCAGACCGCCCCCTCTCCGGGTCTGTGCGACTCGTCGGACCCGGCGCACGCGAACAAGGTGTATACGTGCAATCCCGCCTACTTCGGCGCAGGCGGCGGATTGGGCGTCGATATCCAGCTGCCCTATCATCTCGGAATCGGCGTGGAATTCTACTATCACGTGTTCTTGAGAAAGGAAGAGCCGAAGGACACGCCGACGGAAACGAACCTTTCGAGCAAGAGCCCGTTCCAGGACATCAAGCTCTATATCCCGTTGACGTTCAGGGTTCTCGACATCGTCCCTTCGTACAAGAGGAAGTGGGGAACGCTGATAATCGGGGCGGCGCCGGGAATAGGCTGGCTCTACCAGACCGTTCACATTGCGGTCAAGGCTGGAATTGCCTACCTCTATCCTGTCTACGATAAAGGGATTTTCGGGCTTCAGATCGGAGTGGCCGTTGATTTCGTGTACCAGCACCCGTTCGGCGGCGATTACCCTTACGTCGATGACATGTACCTTGCCTTCGGGCTCAGGTTCGAGTTCGGCGTCATGGACACGCCGTGGGGCAAGAAAAAGAAGCCCGGCGAAGCTGAAGAGCAGATGGGCGAGCTCGTCAGCGACGAGATGAAAAAGAAGGACTCCGACGGGGACGGGCTGAACGACTACTGCGAGCTCATGCTCGGGACCGACCCGAAACAGAAAGACTCGGACAACGACGGGCTCTTCGACTCCGAGGAAGACAAGAACAAGAACTGCATGCGCGACAGCGGGGAAAGCGATCCCGCGGTTGAGGACACGGACGGCGGCGGCGCGCCCGACGGCTGGGAGGCCAAGGCCGAGTACGATCCCCTTAACCCCGACGACGACGACAAGGACCAGGACTTCATTACGGACAACGTTGACAATTGTCTCGGCACGCCGAGAGGCATTGCCGTCAACGAGAGGGGATGCCCTACGCTGGTGGAAACGACCGTTCTCGACGGCGTCACGTTCCAGCCGGGAGCGGCCGAGCTGGCCGAAGGCGCCCAGGCCTCCCTCGACAACTGGGTCGCCGTTCTCCAGGACAACCCTGAATTGAAGTTCGACATCGTTGGCTACACGGACAGCAAGGGCAACAAGAAGAAGCTCCAGAAGCTGTCCGAAGACAGGGCCAGGTTCATATTCGACTACTTCGTGTCCAAGGGGATTTCGGAGGCAAGGATGTCGTCCAAGGGCCTCGGCATCGAGAATCCCATCGGGAGCAACAAGACCGAGGAAGGCCGGGCCGCCAACAACAGGATCGAAGTGGTTCCGCTGGAGGAATAAGAAGCCCGCCGCGCCCTTCCCCCACCTCCGATTTGCCCCACAACCACAACGTCCACCACCTGATAGCTATTAGAAGTCATCTCATAAATACCTTTTACTCCCCTACCCGGGGTATTTATAAGATGGCTATTAGCCCCACCACCACACCACAACCACCTGTCGGCTTTCCACCACCTCATCCCCTTGGAG
>JBDRLK010000744.1:0-3511 GCA_043813155.1 Pseudomonadota bacterium
CGTTCTCCTCGCAGCACTGTCCGGAGGGGCAGTCGGCTTCCCGGCAGCAGGCGGCGCCGGCGACGCACGTCCGGTCGCAGCAAAGGCCGCCCGGGCACTCGGCGTCTACGGCGCAGCACGGCTCGCACCGGCGCGTCTCGCTGCCGCAGCACTCTCCCGCCATGCAGTCTTCCGCGGACCGGCAGCATTCGACGCACAGGCGACCTTCGCAGCATTGGCCGGCGCCGCAGTCCGAGTCCGAGCAGCATGCCGCGCCCTCGACGCACTCGTGGTCGCAGCACCGGCCTCCCGAACACTCGGCGTCGGTCAGACAGCATGAAGGATCGCAGCGATGCAAGGCAAGGTCGCAGCACTCGCCCGCCCGGCAATCATCGTCGCTGCGGCAGCAGTCGACGCACACGTTCTCCTCGCAGCACTGTCCGGAGGGGCAGTCGGCTTCCCGGCAGCAGGCGGCGCCGGCGACGCACGTCCGGTCGCAGCAAAGGCCGCCCGGGCATTCCTCGTGCGCGGCACAGCAGGCCTTGCACCGGCGGGTGACGGGATCGCAGCACGTGCCGGCTGTGCAGTCTGCACTGTCACGGCAGCACGGCTCGCACTGGAAAGCGATGCAGCACTCTCCGGCGGGGCACTCCCCGTCGTCGCAGCAAACTCCGGCTACGCACTCGCGCCGGGGAGCAGTGTCCTCGTCCACGATGCTGTCACGATCGCTTTCGACGTCCGCCTCCCCGTCCCGGACTTCATTCTTTTCGGAGCAACCCGTCAACCAAAATGAAAATTGCAAAGGAATGAAAACAAGCAGTTTGATTTTTATGGAATTCAATGTTGTCTTCTATTGTAATTAAATCTGTTTTTCCCCTGAGCATGAGAACTTCAACGGCTCTTTGCCCCATGGTTATTAATAACGAACGTTTCTTCCAAGCCTGTCAGATTCAATATCGAAAATTAAAACAAATGGATATCCAGGCAGCGAACAATAACTTCCACAAAGCTCTTACCCTATTCCCGACCCATATTTTTTTAACGTATATTGCCCACCTTGGGCTGTCAAGGTAAATTTCCGGACATGTTATTACAACATGAAAATGTCCCCTTTTTTAAAAGTCCTTTGCAACGTAGAAATGTCCCCTCAAAAGAGAGGACATCATGGCCATGCATCAGAAAGAGAAGAAACGGTCGTACGTGTTGCAGCTTGTGATTAAGGGCTCGCGAAATAATAACTTCCCATTTTGAGGCGTATTTCTAACATTATGTTTACCAAGCTTCTTCTGGGCGCCGAGGCGCCCGGCTGGCAAGGCGCGGGGTCCCCGACACGACGGAGGCAAAGTAGTTCTATGTCGACGAGTTACGGGGTGCAGCAACCCACCCAGCCGGGATGGATCGGCGTCCAGAAGTGGGAAGTTATTTTTTCGCGAGCCCTTTAGGGCCGCTTCGGCGGGACGCAAAGCCCCGCACTACCTGCCCGGGGGGAATCACCTCAAAGATCCCTTCAGCTGCTGCATCTGAAAGTGCATCCTGAGAGCTTCCAGCATGTCCCTGATATTGCCGTTCATGTAATCCGGAAGATTGTGGCTGCTCATGCCGATCCTGTGGTCCGTCACCCTGCTCTGGGGAAAATTGTACGTCCTGATTTTCTCGCTCCTGTCGCCCGAGCCCACCTGGCTCCTTCTTTCCTGTGCCAGGTTTTTCTCCTGTTTCTCCCTCTCGATATCCATGAGCCTGGCCCTGAGGACCTTCATCGCCTTGGCCTTGTTTTTATGCTGGCTTCTTTCATCCTGGCAGACAACGGTCATGCCCGAAGGAATGTGCACGATCCTGACCGCGGAATCGGTCTTGTTGACATGCTGGCCGCCGGCCCCGCTGGCCCGCATGGTCTCCACGTGAAGATCCTCGTCCTTGATTTCGAGATCAATGTCTTCCGCCTCGGGCAGCACGGCAACAGTGGCCGCAGAAGTGTGGATCCTGCCCTGTGATTCCGTCACGGGCACCCTCTGGACACGGTGAACGCCGCTTTCGAATTTCAGCCACGAGTAAACGCGCTCGCCCTTGATGTTCAGGACCGCTTCCTTGAGCCCTCCCGTCGCGCTTTCCGACATGTTGATGATTTCCACCTTCCACTTCAGTTCATCGGCGAATCGCATGTACATTCTCATGAGCTCGAGGGCGAAGAGGGCCGCTTCCTCGCCTCCCGTGCCGCCGCGGATTTCGAGAAAGATGTCCTTGCCGTCGAGCGGGTCCGGTGGAAGCAGGAGCATCTTCAGCTCCGCCTCCAGCCCGGGGATGGACTGCTCGAGCTGCCCCAGCTCCTCCTTCGCGATGAGCTGCATTTCCCTGTCCGGGTCCTCGAGAAGCAGCTTATTCTCGTCCATCTCCCTGAGGGTCTTCTTGTACACCTTGTAGACCGAGACTATTTTTGCCAGATCGTGGCGTTCCTTGAGAAGCTTCTCGTACTTTTTCCTGTTCTGTATGACTTCCGGGTCGTAGAGCTCCTTTTCTATGTTCTCGAACTTCTGCTCGATCTCTTTCAGTTTTTCAAGCATGATTGCCGGCCTCAATCCTTCGGGATCGATGAATCCCGCTTACAGTGGTTGAGCTGATTGACGACGAATAGGTTGTCGGGGGAATAAAGCTAATGGAGAAAATTGAAGAGGGTAAGGACCATCACTGTTCCTTGTCCCCGGCCTCGGCGACCGGCTCCTGCTCCTGCTCCGGCTGCGGCCCGGGTTTTGACTTCCTCGTTTTTTCCTCATCATCCATTTTCTTCTTCTTTTCGAACGCCTCGTACTTGCGGCGGAATTTTTCGATCTTCCCGGCCGTGTCCAGCAGTTTCTGCTTGCCCGTGTAGAAGGGATGGCAGTTGGAGCAGACGTCAACGGTGAAGCTCTTGCGCGTCGAACGCGTCTCAAAAATGTTGCCGCAGGCGCATTTCACGGTGATGGTGTTGTAGTTCGGATGAATTTTCGGTTTCATGACCGTCTCCCTTGCCGTCTTACTGGTTCATCGACTCCAGGAATTCCTTATTTGTCTCGGTTTTAGTCAGTTTGTCAAGAAGAAATTCCATTGAGTCGATAACGTTCAGAGGATGAAGCAGCTGCCGCAGCAGCCAGACCCGCTGCAGGGTGAACTCGTCGAGCAGCAGCTCTTCCTTCCTCGTGGACGAACGGTTGATGTCGAGACAGGGGAAAATTCGTTTTTCCATCAGCTTGCGGTCCAGGTGGATCTCGCTGTTGCCCGTTCCCTTGAATTCCTCGAAAATGACCTCATCCATGCGGCTTCCCGTGTCGATCAGGGCCGTCGCAACGATGGTCAGGCTTCCTCCGCCTTCTATGTTCCTGGCCGCCCCGAAGAACCTCTTGGGCTTGTGCAGGGCGTTCGAGTCGACACCGCCGGACAGGATTTTGCCCGAGGGCGGAACGACCGTGTTGTAGGCCCGGGCCAGGCGCGTTATCGAGTCGAGCAGGATGACGACGTTCTGGTTGTGCTCAACGAGCCTTTTCGCTTTTTCCAGTACCAT
>JBDRLK010000745.1:0-5011 GCA_043813155.1 Pseudomonadota bacterium
TCCGGGCGGCGATACGGGCTTGCCCCTCCTTGGGCAAACGGTAATGTCGCCGCCTTCCGGCGCATCGGCCGGAGTGAGCGTCCAGTACGGCTGACCGCCGCTGTCATCATGGGAGGTTACTTCGGCACCGTGCTTTTCAGCCCATGAAGCCAGGACGGCGTAAACTGCCTGTTTTTCCTTTTCCTTCATGATCGCGATGTTGTTGCTAAAACACTAATATACCGTTAAATATCAAGACTGGAAAGCTGAACTTGTTTTCGGGGTAATGTATGAAGAAAAAAAGTAAAAGGAAAACGGGGCAGGGCGCATACTACGCCGTGTTTGCGCTGGTGCTCGCGGCCGCTCTTCTTGTCACGCTGTGGACCAGGATGAAGAAACCGGGGAGGTCGGTCGCGGACCGGGTTCTTGCGGCTTTTGAAAAGCAGGAGCCGCCATACCAGGGCCTGACGATCGGCTACCCGCAGGACGAAACGCTTTTTCCGCCCGACATCGCAGCGCCCACGTTTACCTGGAAGGACCGCAGCGAGAAGTCCGACACCTGGCTCGTGTCCGTGCGGTTCCAGGACGACGGCGATGGGAAAAGCGCCATGCACCACGTGGCCGACGAGCCTTCCTGGACGCCCGCCCGCGATCAGTGGGAGACCATCAAGAAGCAATCCCTGGAGAAGAAGGCGCGGGTCACGATCCTGGGTTTCGGCTTCAGCGAGCCGGACGCCATCGTGTCCGCAGCCAGGATTTCCATGAGCACGTCGAAGGACGAGGTCGGGGCCCCTATCTTCTACCGCGAGGTCATCCTGCCTTTCATCGAAGCGGTCAAGGACCCGTCCCGCATCCGCTGGAGATTCGGCGCAGTCTCTTCCGAGCAGGCCCCTCCCGTTGTCCTGGAAAAGCTTCCTGTCTGCGGCAACTGCCATTCCTTTGCGGCCGACGGCTCCGTGCTGGGCATGGACGTGGATTACGCCAATGACAAGGGGTCGTACGTGCTGACGGATGTTGCGGACGAAATCATCCTGGCCAAGAGCAAGATCATCACCTGGAGCGACTTCAGGCGGGATGACGGGGAGCCGACCTTCGGCCTGCTCTCCCAGGTTTCCCCTGACGGAAGGTACGCCGTGAGCACGGTGAAAGACCGCTCCGTGTTCGTGCCCAGGCCGGATCTTTACTACTCCCAGCTCTTTTTCCCCTTCAAGGGAATCCTGGCGGTCCACGACCGCAAGACCGGGGCCTTCAACGCGCTGCCCGGGGCGGACGACCCTGCCTTCGTGCAAAGCAATCCCGCCTGGAGCCCGGACGGGAAAAGCATCATCTTCGCAAAGAGCAAGGTTTACGAGCTGAAGAACCTCAAGGACCCGGGCAAAGTGCTCCTGACGCAGGAAGAATGCGCTGAGTTTCTCGAGGATGGAAAGACGTTCCTCTTCGACCTTTACAAAATCCCCTTCAACGACGGCAAAGGCGGGACGGCCGAGCCGCTCGAAGGCGCCGGCAACAACGGCAAGAGCAACTATTTCGCGAAATATTCGCCGGACGGCAGGTGGATCGTCTTCTGCCGGGCCGCCAGCTTCATGCTCCTGCAGCCGGACAGCGAGCTTTTCATCATGCCGTCCGAAGGCGGCACGCCCCGCAAAATGCGGTGCAACATGCCGCGCATGAACTCGTGGCACAGCTGGTCGCCCAACGGCAAGTGGCTCGTTTTTTCATCAAAAGCCAACGGCCCCTACACCCAGCTCTTCCTGACGCACATCGACGAAAGCGGGCAGGACTCTCCTCCCGTTCTCCTGGATCGCTTTACCGCCCCGGACAGGGCCGCGAACATTCCCGAGTTCGTCAACGCCGGGGCGGGCGCGGACGCCATAAAGAAGATTCGGGAAAAGTTCGTGGACGACGTCTCCTTTCTCAGGGCGGGAAACGAGTGTTTCAAGACCAATGATTTCCCGTGCGCCATCAAGCATTACACAAAGGCCCTGGATCTCAACCCCTCGAACGGGGGCGCGCATTACACCATGGGGCTGTCGCTTCACCTGACGGGCAGGCCCGCTGAGGCGATCCAGCACTACAAGAAATCGCTGGCGCTGAACGAAAAGGACACGGACCCCTACGTGTCCCTTGCCGAGATCAATTACAACATGGGCGTTGCCTACCAGGCCCTGGGAAACATGACCGAAGCCTCGGCCCTTTATAAAAGGGCGATCGAGCTCAAGCAGGACTACATCGAGCCTCACGTGAACCTCGGGGTTTATTATTACATGCAGGGAAAGCTGGACATGGCCCTGGAGTATTATCGGGCCGCCGAGAAAATCAACCCCGAAGACATCAAGGTGCACTTCAACCTCGGGCTCGTTCTCAAGAGTTTGGGCAAGACCGGGGAGGCGGCCGCCATGTTCGAAAGCGTGCTAAAGAGCATGCCGGACCACGCGGAGTCCTTCATGCACCTTGGTGAAATCATCGAAAGCCAGGGCAGGGTCGAGGAGGCCATCGAGCATTATGAAAAGGCCCTGAAGCTGGACCCGGGGCTGGGCCAGGCCCGAAACGACCTGGAAAGGGCCAGGGCCGGCCTGCAGAATTGACCGGGGAGCCGCTGTCTAAACGCTTTTTACGGCATCGACTTCTATCTCGAAAAGCAGGTCGTCGCGGCATATTTCATTGCGGGCCACAACGAGGCGGCCCGCGGGAACAGCGTACTGCCCGAGAAATTCCTCCAGCCGCGGCGCGTCCTGCAGCTTCTTAAAATATACGGTGGCGCGGCAGGAGTCCCCGTAATCCATTCCCCGCGACTGCAGGATTGCCCTGACCACATCCAGCGTCAGCCTGATCTGGCCGTCAACATCGCCCACGTGCACTGTCTTTCCGTCCGGGTCGATGCTCGCGGTCCCGGAAACGATCAGGAGCCGCCTGTCGGGCGTGCTCACCTCGAGGGCCCTGCTGAACAGGCTGCCGTAGGCCGGGGCCGGGCACTGCAGCGGGGATGGGACATTCGCCGCAGCCACGCTCTCAACGCCGGGCCTGGGCCGGATGGCCAGCGCCGCGGTCACGAGGGCGAATCCGCCTGGATTCTCGCCGCCCACGCCCGTGCTGGCCGGCAACAGCCCTCCCATAATTCCCTTTTCATCGTAAAACGCTTTTCTTACTGCATTGAACGCGCCGTACCACGCCAGTATGTCGCTCACGAAAAACCACGTTCTGACAACGTCCTTCATGGTCATACCGGCCTGCTCCAGGCCCCCGGCCAGGTTCTCGAAGGTCCGGCGGGCCTGGTCCTCCCTCCCCGCCGAGCCGTCGCCGGCATGCACGTTGCCCAGCACACAGGTACGTGTAAAATCGTCTTCAAACACTCTGCCCGCAATTCGGCCGTCCAGGCTGACCGTATCGACCTGTACGCCCGCCACGGCATGGACCTGCAGGCCCGCGGCCCCGCCGCCGCCGCATCCTTCTCCGCTTATGGCCATGACGGGCCAGTCGATCTTTTCGAACGCGCCGCCTACAAGGCCCATGTCCCGGTCAAGCGCTTCCCTGGAGCCGAAAAGATCCATCTTTATGACAGCGGCGCCGTGCTCCCTGCAAGCGCGGGCGCATGCGGCAATCTGCGCTTCCAGGCCCCCGTCATCCACGGGCAAGGCCGTGAGAAACAGCTCCTTCAGCCCCGGTCTTTCGACAAGACAAAGATCCACCCCCTTGCCGGCACAATCGACTATCTTTTTCATGGCTCCACCTGCAATAAATTGTCCTGCCCCCACAGCGGGACACATGGCACACTGGATCAGGATAAAGGATTTTCGGCTTGCTTTCAAGCCTGAGGTAGGTTTACTATTCCTCCTGAAAGGGAGTGAAAGGACAAGCGGACATGATCATCATCATGCAGGGCCACAGCCCCGAACAGGAGATCGACAGGGTCGCGCGAACCCTGCGGCAATGGGGGTACGACGTTCAGCGCTTCGATGCACAGGGCCGGATCATCCTCAACGTGGCGGGCGAGGCGGACATGCGCGATGCCGCGAGTATCCGAAGCGATCACATAGAAAAAATTCTGAGCGTCGAGGCGCCCACCAGGCTGGCCGGCCGCCGGGATGGCGCGAAGAAAACGCAGATCAAGGTCAGGGACGTGGTGATCGGCGGCAAAGACCTGCTGATCATCGCCGGGCCCTGCGCCGTGGAGAGCAGGGAACAGATAGGCGCTGCAGCCGCGGCCGTCGGCAGCATGGGAGTAAAGGTGCTGCGGGGCGGAGCATTCAAGCTTCGCACGTCGCCCTACTCTTTCCAGGGGCTCGACGAGAAGGGGCTTGCTCTCCTCAGGGAGGCGGCCGACGAGCACACCATGCTCGCCGTCTCGGAAATCACGGACGTCCGCATGATCGACGCCATGGTGCGCCACTGCGACATCATCATGGTGGGCACGCGCAACATGCACAACTTCGCGCTTCTCAAGGAGCTCGGGAAAGCCCAAAAGCCCATCCTTCTCAAGAGGGGGTTTGCCGCTACGATCGAGGAGTGGCTGCTGGCGGCCGAATACGTGCTTGCGGGCGGCAATCCCGACGTGATCCTCTGCGAGAGGGGAATCAGGACATTCGAGACCGCCTCGCGCTACACGCTCGATATCGCCGCCGTGCCGGCGGTCAAGCACCTGAGCCATCTTCCGATTATCGTTGACCCCAGCCACGCGGCGGGCAAAACCGGCCTCGTCGCCCCCCTGGCCCGGGCCGCGGTGGCAGCCGGGGCGGACGGCCTCATGATCGAGGTCCACGCGGACCCGCAGTCCGCGCTTTCCGACGGCGGCCAGTCCCTGGCCCCGGTCGAATTAAAGTCGCTGCTCGGCGAGCTCGGCGCTGTTGCCGCGGCCGTGGGCCGGCGTGTCCCCGCCTGAAGGGAGAACCACACAATGAAATACGTGTACTGTTCAGGCCCCATATTCTGTCCCGAGGAAGTGGCCGGGCTGACCGCCATCGCCAACGTGCTCGAAGAAGCCGGGTACGGGACGTTTCTTCCCACCCGCGACGGGCTCGAGCGCTTTGTCCTTGGC
>JBDRLK010000746.1:0-4532 GCA_043813155.1 Pseudomonadota bacterium
CCAGCCTTGTAGCGAGGCCGCGGATGTGGAGCCGGATCGCGAGCGCGCCCGCAGCGCCCGATGGAGGCGTAGCAGGGCTACATCGACGAGGGCGCGAGGACGTAAGCCGCGAGGCGGCCCACAGGCGCGGCCGCAGTAGAGTGGTGGTCCCTAACTTGCGGGGCGCTGTACTTAGGCTAAAGGGGACAGAGCACTTTTCAACCTTCGAAAAGTGCTCTATCCCCTTTAGCAGGCTTGAGGGATTTTTTCGGTGGAAAAATTGCAAACTGGAAAATCTTGGGGTAAAAAGAGGAAATCTTTGATTTCATGGAGGCGTACAATGAAAAAATACGGTTTTAAAAAAGGCGATGATTTTTTTAACGCAATGCTCATGATCGTGCTGTGCCTGCTTCTTGCGGCGTTTCCCGCTGCCTGCAACGGGGACGACGGAGACGAGGACGCCACGACGGACACGCAGGAGGATGTCACGGATGACAGCGCGGATGTCGTGGAAGACGAGGCAGGAGATCCGGTCAACGAGAACCTGGAGGAGATCGAGTGGCTCGACGGGTGGTGCGAGGGTTTCTGGATCGAGCTGACCAGGACGCAGACGAGCGTGCTTTATGTTGTCGACCGATCGACGACCATGCTGGACCCGGCGGACGGAAGCGATCCTGACCCGGACGACATGGGCTCCTGCCAGACGGAGAATTACGCGCCGGCCGGCGGCATTGCATTCACGACCAAGTGGGAAGAGTACGGGGCGGCAGTCGGAGCCAATGCCCAGGCAATGGACGGCAACGTCAACATGGGTCTCGTGCTGGTGCCGGGCCCCGGAACGGTGGGCACGGGCATGATCAACCCGGAGCTGTTCTGCCAGGGAACCGTGACAACGCCGGTCCTCCAGGTCGATCCCGAACCGGGAGCCGGCAGCGAGGTGGCCGCGGTGCTCGATGATGCCGACAACTTCCCGATCTGCAACGCCGGCCTCACGCCTGTCAGAAAGGCGCTCGAGTCGGCGGCCAATGCCATCGAGGTGCATGAGCCCGCGCCGGGCATCATTCTTCTCGTCCTGGACGGGGCGCCCAACTGCAACCTTGCCTCGCCCATGTGCAGCACCGAGGATTGTGCCGACCTGCCCGATTTCTGCAACGGCAACAACGGCACCGTGGGATGCCTCGATGACACGGCCACGGTTGCAGATCTCGGGGACATGGAGGAAAACGGCGTGAAAACTTATGTCATCGGCCTTCCCGGAAGCGAGGACTTCGCCGACGTGCTCGACGCCATGGCCCAGGCGGGCGGAACCGCGCAGTCGGGCGGCACCAAGTATTTTTCGGTGACAAGCGCGGAGGAGCTCGAAACGGCGCTCGACGGCATAGTGGAAGACGCGGTCTCCTGCGTGTTCGAGCTCGACGACGCCCCGCCGAACGCGGACGACATCAACGTGGCCGTTGACGGCTCGCCGCTCGTCAGGGGCGATGAGGACGGCTTCGAGTTTGACGAGGACGGCAATGCCATCGAGCTCGTGGGCCAGGCATGCGACGACCTCATCGCAGGCGACATCAGCGAGGTCAAATTCCTCTACGGCTGTGAGGCTTACGAGTAAGCGGCCTTCCCCTGGTGATCGACAACTGGACCTGGGGGTCCACGACCAAAGAGTCGGACCTGCTGTCCTGGTGTCCTGTCACCCATCACTTCAGGTTGAAATAGGCCTGTTCACCACGCGTTATCCCCGCCTGAAAAAAAAAGTTGGAAACTTGTCCAAAGTACGCTACGATAACAGGCAGGATGATCAGGTTGTGGGCAATCATGGCAGTTATCGCCGTGTCCGGGTGCGAGGGCGGCTTTACGTGCGAAGGGGAATGCGGACAGGACGGTGATGTCACCCCGGACCCCGAGCAGGATGCCGGCGGAGACACGGAAGAGGACCGGCAGGAGGATGATGGAGAGGATGATGGAGTGGAAATCGCCGATGCCCAGGAGGCGACGGAGGACGCGGTCGAGGATCCGCTCACGGACGAGGACGCGCCGGTGGACATCGTGGAAGAAGAGGAAATCGTAGAGCCTCCCCCGGTCTATTCCTTTGTGGTTTACGGCGACAACCAGTTCGCCACGACGAGCTGCACGTCGGGCGTGCCGGAGCGCATGGCCGTTCCCGAGGCCATCCTGGAGCTCGACCCGACCTTCATCCTGCACACGGGCGACCTGATGGACCACGCGTATGACGACGGGGCCTATGAGGCGTTCGTGGGCTGCTACAGCGGCATGCTCGCGGCCATCCCCTTCTTTCCCACCATGGGCAACCACGACGCGGGCTCGGGCGGTATATGGAATTACAAGGCCTTTGTCGAAGACCTGCTGTATGTCGACAACCCGGCGGCCTACGGCGCGGGCTGGGACGCGGATTTCGAGATATGGTACGAGGACGATCCCACCGAGTACTCGACCGACTTCGATTATCCCACGCACCGCGACATCGTGCCCAGCGGCGTGTGCTTCAAGACGAACTACGCGTTCAAATACGCCAATGCCTATTTCATCTCATTCGAGATCGGCACGCGATGGTGGACCAATACGCCCACGACCTGGGTGGAGACGCACCTGGACCGGGCGCGCTCCGACCCATCCGTCCGGCACGTTATCGCCACCATGCACCACCCCATGTATTCCACCACCATGGCCGAAGCCGGGGACGGCGATAGCCTGGAGCCCGTGCGAAGGCACTACGAGGACCTCCTGCGCCTGTACGATGTCACGCTGGTGTTTTCAGGGCACGCGCACGTCTACGACCGATTCCTGGTTCCCGATGACGGCAGCGCCACGCGCGCAAGGCCCCCGCCCACGGAGTATCCCCATGACGGCGAAGGCGTGCATTACATTGTCACGGGCGGCGGGGGCGGGCCCCTGCCGAACAATTGCAGCCCGCCGCCCGGCGAGAGGGATGAGGTCAGCTATGATTACTCCCAGCAGCGCGGGTGCGGCTATCACGTGACGCTCGTGGAAGTGGACGGCGACGCGCTGCAGCTGAGCATTATCGGCGTCCAGGGCAGCGCGGGCGATTTTACCACGTCGGTCTGGGACACGTTCGCTATCCGATAACCCCCGATCGTGGGCAGTACCCGCCCTCGGGATGGGGCTTCAGCCGCAGGAGCGAAATGATCTCTTTTGCGGTCATGGTGTTGTGCTCCTACCGGACGAAGACCATGCCCTGCTTCCCGTTCAGCTCGCCGCCCTTGTCACAGTCGTCCTCAAAGGTATCGAAACGGCCGGGAAGAAGGCCGAAATTATCGTTGCCGGCATCGTCCCTGAAGAAGAACTGGTCCCTTTCATTCGTGTAACCGCACCGGCGAAACATCTTGGGGTGGTCGCACCCGCCTATCACGGTGACGGCCTCTCCGTCGATCCGGAAATTCGAGTCGCTGTAGGCCGAGATGAAATCGCCGGGCACGACAAGATTGTAGGCATGGTCTCCCCAATTCTTGCCGCTGCCGCAGTGGCCGACCAGTATTTCGGTGAATCCCAGGTCGGCCTTGTCGGCGTTGAGCGAATAGGGCTCAGCGTCGCTGTGGACACCGCCCCTGGCGCTCTTCCATCCAAAGGACCCGCCTCCACCGCCCGGCGCGGAGCGCCCCACCAGGGTCCAGCCGCCTTCGTCGATGGCCATGTCGCAGTACGCGCTGACGACCGCCTCGATCCCGTCGCCCGAGGTCG
Organism: Pseudomonadota bacterium; assembly: GCA_043813155.1. Classification (GTDB taxonomy): domain Bacteria; phylum Myxococcota_A; class Polyangia; order DRWM01; family DRWM01; genus JBDRLK01. The sequence continues at coordinate 3,694 of JBDRLK010000746.1, forward strand.
TGATCGCGTAGATGCCGCTGCCCTCGTCAAATTCGCTGCCCAGGATTTCCCTGCAGCTGCCAAGCGCCACGATGGCGATGGAGACCGTTGCGCTGTTGCTCTCCCTGAAGCCGTCCCCGGCCATGAACGTGAAGCTGTCGTCACCCCGGTAATTGTAAGGCGGCGAGTAATGGGCCATGGTACCGGCCAGCTCGACTGCGCCGTGGTCGGGATAAGTGACCATCGTGTAGGTCAGATCAAAGCCGTCGGCTCCCGATACGATAAGCTCGATTTCGAGAGGAACATTCGCGTACGTTCGGGCCGTGGCGTTTTCGGCAACGAGGGGGCCTTCCGGCATGATGTCCGGCCCCGGGTCAGGACCGTCGTCGCGTGCGGCGTCAAGCGCATCATCAGCGTCATCGGAATCATCGTCGGGGCCGGCGGGCGGGTCCTCATCAATCACGTCGGGAACGACCCAGTCGTACCACGTGTCATCCGGACCGGTTTCCGCGCCGTCCCGGACGGACCCCTCCCCTGCGGTGTTCAGCGCGCAGCCGCCCGGCGCGAGCCACGCAATCATGAGCATGGGTGCGGTTCGTATGAGTCGGGTTGTCCGCATGATCAAGCCATTCGTTTGAATTCTAATATAATGGCGATAATAATCAAGTTTGAAAAGTGTTGATAAATCTTGTTTGAATGGATATTTACTTATATGATCACCGTTTTGAAGATAAACAATGCACATTATCAACGAACTCAAAGACGACGGGTTGATGGCCGGCGTGGTAGCGGCCGAAGGCGTGAGCGTTAGGGATTCACCCGAAGCACTGACCCGCAAGCTCGAGGAGCTGGCGCGGGAG
>JBDRLK010000747.1:0-2780 GCA_043813155.1 Pseudomonadota bacterium
GTCGGGCGGCCCTTTCGGGGCCGCCGCGGCGGGGCGAACGCCCCGCCCTGCTTGACTTTTTCCAGGACGACGCTCTTGATGATCTTTTTTCACAGGACGGGCCAGAGACAAAGCAGCAAGCGTCCCCAGGAAAGCAAAAAGGCGATTTGTCATGATACCTTCAACGCATCAAAAGCCCTGAAGGCTTTCAAACAGACGAGGCGGTGGCGGGAGGTTAAAGCCTCCCCTGGCCCGCCTTGGGGAGGTTTACGGGGCCCGCTCCGGCAGCGGCGGGCCTTTGGCGGGGGCTTCCTTCTTCGTCTTGCGCCGCAGCCTCTTTCTGGCCCTGGCCAGGCTGGCCCTGATGTCCGCCCTTATGGTTTCGTCGAACTGCCTGAGGAGCTCCTTGCGCCTGACGCGCCTGTCCATCAATTCCCTGGCCGTGATCTCCCGCGTTTTGGCGATGACTTCGAAGAGTTGGGAGCGATTTTTATAAAGATCCCGGTGGCTGAGAAAATTCCTGTAGGCGATCGTTGCGACATCGTCGAGAAGGGAGATTTTCGTGGCGGGGGCGCCGTCGATCGAAAAGATGCGCCCGGCGAGAAGCGCGCGCGGGCTTAAGCGCACCATGTCGGAAATAAAATCGCCCGCCGTCGGCTTTTTTTTCGGGGACCTGTACCGGACAACGACCCTGTCGTGATTGCGGGCATGCGCGTCCGACCCTCCCAACGGGTGAATCGGCCCTGTCTCGAGCGCTTTTGCATGCATTTTATTCAGCAGGTCGGACCGGGCGTCGCCGGCGGGCAGGAGCCCGTCGGCCGCCTTGTTGTACCACGACACGAAAGAGGAGAGCCTGACCGAGCTGTCGGCCGGAAAGCCGCCGTTGACCGTCTCGACGAATTTGAAATCCGTGATAACGTCGAGAAGCCGTGGCAGGCTCAGCTCCGAGCCGTCAAAGGGGTGGGCAAGGGCGTGGGCATAGCCGTTCAGGAGGCAGTAGTCCCTGACCAGCCTGATGTCGGCTTTGCCCGCAGCGTCGAGCGAGCACTCGTCGAACAGGATGTCGAGGTCTTCCTGCGTGATCCCGAAGCGGGAGCCTCCGCCGTCACGGCACTGATCCGCTCTTCCGTAAATCAGGATTTCAGGGGCGCGGACGATGTTTCCGTCCTCGTCCCTGTGCCATGTCAGGATTTCAACGCCCAGGCCTATGCGCGGGTCTTTTGTGGCCACGCTGATGGCCCTGGGATTGAGCCGGTGGGATTTTTCATTGACGTGGTCCGTCATGAAAAGGATCTTGACCGGGCCGGCCGGAGCGAGCTCGCCCGCGAGCTGCTCGGGCGTATTGATGCATTCCTGCCATCGGCCGTCGTAATCAGGCCCGATGACCTGCCTGAGGGCGCCTGAGATGACCGGGTCCAGCAGCGAGGCTTCCCCGCAGGAGGCCTCGGTGTGAATGTGCGTTATCACATCGTGCTCGATCATGATTATCCCCCCCCGGGGGTGTCAGAATATCCTGCCCTGTCCGCCTTTGGCCATGGCGATCCCGAGGTGCTCGTACGCCCTTCTCGTGGTTTCCCTGCCCCGGGGCGTTTTCTTGATCCACCCGCCCTGCAGCATGAAGGGCTCGTAGACCTCCTCGATCGTGTCTCTCGATTCGCCGAGCGCGGCGGCAATGGTCTCAATGCCCACAGGGCCGCCGTCGTATTTTTCAATGATCAGCTTCAGGTAGCGGCGGTCCATGTCGTCGAAACCCTCGGAGTCGATCTGCAGCCTGCCCAGCGATTCGCGGGTAATGTCGATATCTATTTTCCCGTCCTTGAGAACCTGCGCAAAATCCCGGACGCGGCGAAGCAGGCGGTTGGCGATCCGCGGCGTGGCGCGCGCCCGCCGCGCGATCTCGAGGGCCGCCTTCTCCTCTATCTCGAGTTTCAGGATGCCGGCGCTGCGCAGCACGATCTTTGCGAGCTCCTCGGCCTTGTAATAATCCAGCCGTATCTCCAGCCCGAACCTCGAGCGCAGAGGCGAGGTGAGCAGGCCCGTTCGCGTGGTGGCGCCCACGAGCGTGAAAGGGTTCAGGTTGAGCTGAATGCTCTCCGCATGCGGGCCGTCGCCCGTGATGATATCGATCCTGAAATCTTCGATGGCCGGGTAGAGGTTTTCCTCGACCACGGTGCCTAGCCTGTGGATCTCGTCGATGAACAGGACGTCGCGCTTGGCCAGCTTGGTCAGCAGGCCCGCGAGCATGCCCTTGTGCTCCACGGCCGGCCCGCTCGTGGCGTGGATCCCAACGCCCATTTCCCATGCAAGGATGTGCGCCAGGGTTGTTTTGCCCAGGCCGGGCGGCCCGTACAGCAGGATGTGGTCGATGGGCTCGTTTCTCTCCCGCGCGGCCTGGATGAAGATTTTCAGGTTTTCCTTGTGCTTTTCCTGGCCCACGAAATCGGCCAGGGTCTTCGGCCGCAGCGCGATATCCAGGGATACCTCGTCTTCCTGTGAATAGGGATCGAGCTCCTCGTGCAGCCTGTTCTTGTGTTTTTCCATGAGAATGAAAAGCGGACGTTTTCCTATATATCCGGCTTACCGCAAAAAAGCAAATTGGGCTGATAAATTCCTTTCAAGCGCTGTACTAAGTACAGCGCCCCGCAAATCAGGGACCACCGCTCTACTGCGGCCGCGCCTGTGGGCCGCCTCGCGGCTTACGTCCTCGCGCCCTCGTCGATGTAGCCCTGCTACGCCTCCATCGGGCGCTGCGGGCGCGCTCGCGATCCGGCTCCACATCCGCGGCCTCGCTACAAGGCTGG
>JBDRLK010000748.1:0-7131 GCA_043813155.1 Pseudomonadota bacterium
GGGGGCAGGGGCGACTTCAGCCGCCCCGAAAGCTCAGCGGTTGTCTTTTCTGCGAATGGCTGTATGATATTCCTTCGGAGACCGGGAATGAAACGATTCTTGATCATGTGCGTCCCGGCCCTGTGCCTCCTGCCCGCAGGAGCATGGTGCCTGGACGCTGAAGACGGCAGGGAAGAATTCGATGCGGGCATCGCGCTGTACGAAAAGGACGATTTCAAAAACGCCCTCGAAAAATTCAAAAAGTTCTACGAGCTTTCCTCCAACTGGGTCGTGCTGTACAATATCGGCCAGGCCCACTGGATGCTCGGGCAGCACTGCGAGGCCATGGCCGCGTTCAAGAAATACCTGCTCCTCGGAGGAAAGATCATCAAGGCCCAGCAGCGTGACGAAGTGTACGGGTTTCTCGACGAGCTCGAGGAAAAGGCATCGTTCATCGACCTGTCCGTCTCGCCCGAAGGGGCCCTGGTGGTCATGGACGGCACGAGGGCCGGCGCCGCGCCCTTTGCCGAGCCTGTCTGCGTGGAGCCCGGCATTCACGAGCTGAACATATCGTTCGAAGGCTATGGGGTTCATACCGCTTTGGTCACCACCCTTGAGGGAAAGACCATTGACGTTGACGTCGACCTGAAGAAGACGGGGGCAGGGCCGGAGGCGGGCAAGGACCTGGAGGGCGTCCTGAAAACCGGTGACGCACAGAAAAAGAAGAAAAAGAAAAAACCTCTGCACAAGGCCTGGTGGCTTTGGACCGTCGTGGGCGTGGTCGTGGTCGGCGCGGCGGTCGGCGTTGCCCTCGGCGTGACAAAACCCATTGAAAACAGCCCCGACACCTCGAATGATTATTCGCTGCCGTGAGGCAAACCGGCATGAAGGAAAGTATGAAAAGAGCGCTCTCTTCACCGGTCGCGGCGGCTTTCATCCTCGCCTGCGCCCTGGCCGCATCCTGCCACGACCCTGACGGCATGTACATCAAGATCGTCGACAGCGGCGACGGCGCCCCTTCGGGCGATTTGAGGCTGCGCCTTTTCGGCAGGAGCAGCGGCGGCGCCTGGGACATTGTCAACGGCCGGAGCGATATTCCGGCCGGCTTCATTCGCGTTCATCCGGGTTACGAGCTGTTCCTGAGGCCGGGCGACACGTACCAAAGCGACGTTATCGCGCAGGTGTACAACTGCGAGGCCGGGGCCTCCAACTTCATGTGCGGCCGCATGTTCAGCTTCAACGATGAAACCGGGGGAAACCGGAAAACCCTTGACCTGGCCGGCTGCGACCAGGCGGTGCTGTACGACAACCTGCCCGCCGACATGGTGGACGCCCTCGATTGCCTGGCCGACCGGCCCGACGCGTCGGTCGACGTTGATTACCCCGACACCGCGGCGGACGCGGAGCCGGACGCGACGGGAAGCTGCAACCTCGCCGCCATGCAAATCGTCGAGCACAGCCCGCTTTACCCCGGCGACGCCTTCAGGATCGAGGCCGCGGCCGAGCTCATTTTCGTGGCCATCCGGTACGGCGGCCTTTTCGTTCTGCGGACCGCGGACATGGGCCTGCTGCAGCGGTTCGACGGCGCGACCTTCGGCGGCCAGGTCAGGGACATTCATTTTTTCGACGGCCGGCTGTACGTGGCCGTGGACACAACGACCGGGCCGGGCGTGATAAAAGCCCTGACCGTGGACGGCTCCACGGGCAGCATCATGACCGAGCAGGAGCTCCTGGCCATGGACGGCGCTTCAGCCGAGGCAGTGTTCGCGGACACCGGGGGGGCCTACGGCCTCTTTGACGATGGAACCATGAATGTCACGAATTTCGTGTCCGCCTCCAAAACCGTGAGAATCAGCGGGTGCAGCTCCCTTGACCTGGCGGTCGACGGCAACATCGCCTGGCTGACATGCGCGCGCTGGCTTTTCAGGCTGGACCTGGGCGATCCCGCGCTGCCGGCCGAGCTTGACACGAACAACTGCGGCGCCATGCCCTTCTGCCTGGACGTGAGCTGCGGCGGCAATTTCATCCTTTACTACGGCAGCAGGCTCTACATAACCTACGATTCCTGCAGCGGCATGGCCGCGCTGGACGCCATCGACCCCTTCAATCTCGAAAGCGAGCTCGACACCGAAACGCTCGACGGCAGGCTCTGGGGCATCGACGGCCTCAACGAGTATCTCTTCGCCGGCGCGTCAGGCACCTCGGGCGCGGCCGTGCAGGCTTTCACCATACTCGACCCTTCCAACCCGGCCGTCTCGGCCAGGCTGGTCGTGGAGCGCCCCGACTACAGGGCCATCCAGACCGTCAGGGACATCAGCGTTCTTGACCGGGCCGTGTACGCGGCCTACACCCTGTCGAGCCCAACGGCCGAGGAAGGCTGGGGCATCGCCCGCATCGACCCGCACTGCGGCGAGCCTTGATGGTTTCCCCTGTTTGAACGCCCGGATGAGTTTTCGCGGAGTACGGCGCCGTCCTCGTCCGCCGGTAGACAGGTTTGACAGGGAAGAGCGCGGGCCTGTTTCTCTCTTAAACAACAGCTTCCATTCGCGTGCCGGGCCATTTATTCGCTTGCTTTTTTACCTGAATGAGAGAATAATATTTTGCATTGCATAATGGGAGCAGTTATGAATGGAACATATGCGACCTCGCTGGGATTCATCCTGTGTTTTGCCGCGTGCGCCTCTACGACCCCCGCCGACCACGACGGCGCGTCGGATGGGTATGATTGGGACATGGGAGATGCGGGCGAGTTTTCCTGGCCCGACGGCTATGACGTCATGGAGTACGACATCGTCGAAATAGCCGAGCCCATCTGCATACCGGGCGAAGGCACGTGCATCGATATCGACACAATCAACATATGCAACGAGGACGGCAGCGCTTACGTTTTCGAGGATTGCCCCACGGGCCATTTCTGCGTCGACGATCAGTGCACGCTGCAGATCTGCGAGCCCGGGGCCTGGCGCTGCGTGGACCCCGCAACGTACGAGGTTTGCGACGAGACCGGCACGGCCTATAGTCCCGGAGGGACCTGCGACGAGGTGGCCGGCGAGAGGTGCTTCGGGGGCGCGTGCCTCACGGCATGCGAAGAAGCCGAGCTTCGCCCGTCGTCAGTGGGCTGCGTTTTCTACGCCGTTGACCTGGACCAGGACGACTCGCTGGGCTCGGACCTTTCGCCCTATGCCATTGTCGTGTCCAACACAAACGATACGGGCCTGGCCGCCGTCGTTGTGGAAGACCGCCAGGGCGGGGGCGGAACATGGAGGATTAGAGCCAGCCAGGTCATCGGCCCCAACAGTCTCTACACGTTCCGGCTTTCGCCGGACCAGCACGTGGAGGACACGAATATCCAGGCCGGCATTGCGTACAGGATCACGAGCGACCGGCCCGTGATCGCCTATCAGTTCAACCCCATCGACAGCGCCTCGCAATACACGAACGATGCATCGCTTCTCCTTCCAAAGTCCACGCTGGACCGCTACTACTGGACCGCGGCCTGGCCCGGTTACCCGGGATTGACCATGAATTCGAACATCACGGTCGCGGGGACGCAGGATGGTACATCCGTGACCATCACGGTTCCCGCAGCCACGCAGGCCGGCGGCGGCATCCCGGCGCTCGCGGCAGGGGGGTCCACGACCCAGACGATCGACGAGGGCACGGTGCTGCAGATAGCGGGCTCGGGGGAAGCGGACATGACGGGCACGTATATCGAATCATCGGCGGCCGTGGCTGTTTTCAGCGGGTGCGAGTGCGCCGATGTTCCCATGAACTGCTCCTGGTGCGTGAACTGGGCCGGAAGCCCTGCGCCGACCTGCCACTGGTGCGACCACCTGGAAGAGCAGATGTTCCCCCTGACGGCGTGGGGCAAGCGGTACATCGCGGCCAGGGTGCCCGTGCGCTCTTCGGGCGGGGTCGAGGCCTCCTATTGGAAAATCATTGCATCGGAAGACGCCACGACCGTGACGATCTCCTATGACGCGGGCACGGTCTTCAGGAGCTCGGGGGGCATGCCGCCCTTCACCATGAACAGGGGCCAGGTCATTCCATTCGAAATGGCGGGGAATCATACGGTTCCCGGGGACGCGCTCATCGAGGCAGATAAGCCGATCCTCGTGGTGCAGTACATCGAGGGCCAGGAGTGCACGGACCGGGGCGCCGGGGACGGCGGCGACCCGGCCATGATCCTGATGGTCCCCTTGGAGCAGTACCTGGCCGAGTACATTTTCCTGACGCCGGACACCTATGCCAATGACTACGTGGTCGTCATCAAGAAAGCCGCGGCCACGGTCACGCTGGACGCCGCGCCCGTGACCGGCACATCCTTCCCCGTGGCCTCGGGATGGGAAATCTACCGGCCCGAGGTATCCGACGGCGTTCACCACGTCGAAGGCACGGAGCCTTTCGGCATCATCGGCGTGGGCTACAGCCCTTACGTGAGCTACGGCTACATGGGCGGCCTTGCCCTGGAATCGATCAATCCCCAGGATTAGAAGCCATCTTATAAATACCCCGGGTAGGGGAGCCTTTAGAGGCTGTGTCGCAATCCCTATGACTGATGGGTGTCACACAACATGTTGTAGCTGCACGCGAGCGCTGCTCCCTCGCTTTCGCTCGGGACAAGCTTGGCGTGCCTGTATGTGGCGCCCCGAGGGGGCGCAGCACCAATTGCGACAGCGCCTCTTTAGGCTCCCGTGAGAGGGCGGCTAAAGCCGCCCCTGCCCCACGTTTGAGGGTAAATGGATTCAGAATCCCCGCTTGACGACAAGGTCATGGGCGCCGCCGTAATCCAGGCGGCTGAGCTCGTATTCGCGCAGCGCGGTCCTGTAGGACTCGGCCTTGATCGCGGCCGAGCCTTTCACGCGCTTCCTTATGAACATCACGGCGGACCTGTAGGCGCGGCGGTCCATGAACGGCGCCTCCCGGAGAGGCGTGAAGCGTTTCGGCACGACCGGGCCTAGAGACACGGTGGTCGGAAGGATCGAGCCGAGCTCGCGGCACGTGTCCGCGAGCTCCGTGTAATCATGCTCCTCCTCTCCCTCGAAGCCCACGAGCGCGTACAGCCTCAGCTTCCTGATCCCGGCTTTTTTCGCATTGGCCGCCGCTGCGACCACGTGTTTTCTTTTCGCCGGCTTTTTTATCCTGAGCCTGATTCTCTCCGACGGGGAATCGAGCGCGACCGTGGCCGTGGTCATCTTTGCCGCGGCAAGCATGGCCGCCCTCTTCTCGCTGAGCCGGGCCGCCCGCATCGAGGACAACCCGAGCTCCACGGACCGGCGGCCGAGCTCTTCCAGGATAAGATCGATCTCGGGGTGATCCAGCACCGACGCTCCCACGAGCCCGACTCTCGCGGCCCAGTCCGGAATGCAGGCAAGCACCTTTTCGGCGGGCACGTACACGGGCTTTGCCCTGGACCGGCCGGAAGCCATGATGCAGAACGCGCACCCGTGCGGGCATCCCCGCATGAGCTCCACGAGGAACATGTTCTTGAACACGCTTACAGGCGAAACAAAAAGGGAGCAGACGGGCGGCGCGCCCGCCGGGGCGCAGCCGAACTCGAATGAGTCCAGGTTGTGCTCCCCCGCGATCACGGACGGCCGGGATTTCAGCTCCTCGACAATGTCCTCCCTGGATCGTCCATCGTCGATGGCGGCCGCGATGTCGCCGATGATGCCTTCGCCGTCGCCCGCCACCACCGCGTCCGCCACGGGCGCAAGCAGGGCCGGGTTGCTCATGGTGCAGGCCCCGCCGATGAACACGGCCGGGTCCTGCCGCTTTCTCCTGCGGCGCAGCGCTTCCAGCCCGCTGCGCTCGAGAATGTCGACAACATGCCCGAGCTGCAGCTCATAGGCCACGGATATAAACACGGCACGGCTGCTGGCCACGCTCCTTTCCGACTCGATCATCCTGAGCGGCGGGCAGAGACGGCTCGAGCGCATCATGGCCTCGGCGCCCGGCGCGAACGTCCTCTGCGCCCTGCGCGCGCCCAACCCCCCGCCGCAGCCCAGGGCGAAATGGTATCCCAGTGACGAGACGGCCTCCCTGTAGCCGCCCGGATAGGCGACGCACAGGGAGCCGGCCGTCGCCGCCTCCACTCTCCACGTCTCCTTCTTGAGAATGTCCCTCAGGTTTTTCATTGATGGCAGCCCCCGACCGGTGTAGCTGCACGCCCTTGGCGTGCCCTGGCAAATCGTCCCGTAGGGGCGGGCCAAGGGCCCGCAGCTACAGTTTTTTTTAATCGTCGCGATGACACGATGGGGTTCATCGAAGCTCTATGGCGCACTGCGGAAACTGCGATTGCACTGCCTCGAAAAGCCCCTCGCCGGCCATGGTGTTGTGCTCCTCGTCCAGCGAGATGACAACCTCGCTTTTGCCCGGAATCCGGATATGCAGAAAGGTGCGGCAGCCGCCCCGGTGTTTTTCGATAATTTCTTTCAGGGCCTGGATCTGTTTTTCACCGTCCACGTCCGGCGTCCGGATGTAAAAATGGACCTCCTTTGTCCTCTGCTTCCTGGCCCTTTCGAGGGATTCGATTGACTGCATCACGATGCGCCCCGTCCTGTCCTCCCCGGCCTCCGCGTCGACAAAATCATTGTACTCGAGCGATCCGGTGATCAGGACCGGATCGTTTTCAAACCTGTGCAGCGCTTCCTCTATTTCATTGTAGACCTTGGGAGGGATGAAAACCTCGACCCTGCCGCTCAGGTCCTCGAGGCTGAAAAACGCTATCTTGCCGGTCCCGCTCCTCGTGGCTTTCTCCTTCAGGTTCGAGATGACGCCGACGAGCGACACGTTCGACTCCGGCGGCCTGTCCGCGACCTCGCCGCACCGGACCGATGCGAACCTGGATATATCGGATTTGAATTTCTCGAGAGGATGGCCCGTGACATAGCAGCCCAGCGCCATCTTTTCCTGGAGAAGCAGCTCGCTGTGGGGCAGCGGCCTGACCACGGGGTATTCCATCTGCATGAAACCGGGCTTGCCCCCGTCACTGTTTTCCGCGCTCATGAGACCCAGGAGGTCCTGCTGGCCTTCCTCCCTGTCGCGCATTTTCATCTTCCCATGCTCCATGGCCGTTTCCAGGACCTCGAAGAGCTGCGCCCTGTGGAGGCCCAGCCGCCCGGAGACCGAATCGAAGGCCCCGCGGGATGC
>JBDRLK010000749.1:0-7739 GCA_043813155.1 Pseudomonadota bacterium
CGTCGAGGCTGCTTGCCACCCCCCTGTCATCTTCCCCCAGCTGGAAAAGGGCAATGGCCGTGCCCAGGAACCTCAGCGCCTCATCCAGCTTGCCGGCGCCCCTGTGCACCCTGCCGATCCTGTTATGGGCCGCGCCTGACTTGTTGACATTGTCGAGCTTGAAGCCCAGCTCCTTCATTGCATTGAAATTCTCGAGCGCCTTCTCGTTGTTGCCGGACGCCTGGTACACGTCACCGAGGTTGTGGTGCAGCTCGATCCTGAGGACCGCGTCGAGGCCCCGCAGGCATTCGTTCGCCTGCTCGTAGAGCCCGATGGCTTTTTTATGAGCATACCTTGCCCTTGCGAAATTGCCCGCCGTGAAGAAATAAAGACCCGCCTTCTGGTTGTTGCCGCCTTCCTTCAGGTGCCTGGCAAGAAGCTCGAGCTGCTCCTCTCCTTTATCATCGAACTTGTATTCGAGCCACTCTCCAAGGTAAGCGTGATACTGCTGCAGGTTTGCGGGGTTCGCCATCCGCCTTATCATGTCCCTTTCGAGATTGTGCTTGAACGCGTACTCCACGTCGCCGGTCAGGGTTGAATCGGGTATCTTCATGAGGTAATCCCTGTCCATCAGCCCCTCCAGGTACTCGGAAATGACCTGCTTCCGGTCGTCCCGGCCTCCCCATATCTCGGGGGGTTTCCTGTCGATCCTGTCGAGCATGATCAGTCCGCCGAGCCAGAACACGCCTCCCATGCACAGCGCCTTTTCGAGCAGCGACTTTTCATAGGTCGTGAGCGCCCCGATCCTCACCTGCACGGCCTCGTCCACGGAAAGGGGCAGCCTGAGGCTCTTGAGCTTGTCCACGTGAAGCTCCCATTTTCCTTCCGCGTTCTGCTCAATGGTCTTGTTCTCCTTCAGGATCTGCACGATCTGTTCGAGAAACATGGGGTTGCCTCCCGAAAGATTCGTCACCACGTTCACGAGCTGGTCGGGCAGGTCCTCGAACTGGCTGAGCAGGTGCATCAGCATTCTTTCGGAATTGATCCTGGACAGGGGGCCCACGTCGACCCTGATATGATCTTTCGGGCGATCGAACCAGTCGGGCCGCTTCAGGAATATCTCGGAGGTTGCGAGAATCACGATGAGAACCGGGCAGCCCTTGAGGTTTTCACCCATGTGCCTGATGAGGCCGAGGGTTTCATCCGCCGCGAAATGCAGGTCCTCGAACGTCAGGATCAGGGGGTTCTTTTCCGAGTCCACCTCGAAAAATCTCGTGAGCACCGTCCTTCGGATATCTTCGAACTGCTCGGGGCGGGCCTCCATGGTGCGAAGGAACGGGTTGTCGGGAAACTTGACGTCGACAAAGGAGCCGAGGAAGTGCAGAAACTCGGTCACGCGCCTGTCCCCGAGGGTCTCGGAAAGCTCGCGCCTGAACTGTTCCCGGATCTTTTCCTGGGGAAGGCCTTCGAATATTCCGAATCGCGTTCGCAGGATTCGCGTGAAAACGTGAAGCGACCTGCCCTCGGGCTGGCACACGCCCCGAAGGATCTTGACGCCGGGGATCTGTTCCCTGGCCCGCGAAAGAAATTCCGTCAGGACTTTCGTCTTTCCAATACCGTTGTTGCCGATGAGCGTGATCATGCTGGGCGCTTTTTCGTTGAACGCCTTCTGCATGGCATCCCACAGGTCCGACAGCTCTTCGGTCCTGCCGACCATTCCCGTGCTTCCCTTCCGGGCAGGGGCATGTTGATCCTTCCCGATTTCCTCGCCCTGCGCGGCTTTTTCCTTATTGTCTTTTGCTTCCTCGTCCATTTCTTCCTCCGATTATTCTCCGATTATTGCGGGTATGTTATTTACGGAAATACAAATATGGACACATAGAAAATATAATCAAGCTCTCCGGCAAAATAGTCCTCCATCCCGAAAAAGTCGTCTCCGTGGTAGGCCATGGGAAATCCCATGGCAGCGCCAACCGCTATCCTCCTGTGGACGATGAACTCCATGCCGAAGGAAAATTCAAAACCCAAACCCGCGCTCGAGTCGTCATCGTCACCTCCCCAGAAACTCCAGTTCCCCCATACCACGTCGATGCCGAAGAGCACCCTGCCCACGATTCTCAGCCTCGGCATCCCGGGAAAGGCATAGACGATGCGCACGCCTCCCAGGATCCTGAACCTGTAAAGGTCCAGGTTGCCGGGAATGTCATCGTCCTCGGTGCCCGGCGTGAAATAGGAAGAGAGCTCCGGCCCGATCAGGATCGGGCCCAGCTTCCACAAATAGCCGACCCTTCCGGGAACGCCGAGCGAGAACGAAACGTCGACGTAATCCGTAAAATCGTCGTCACCCAGCGGGATCATGAAACCCAGGCCCGGGTCATAAAAAAGCCCCCAGCCCACGTCCCCCAGGTCCGCGAGCGCGTGGGCCTTTTTCGCGGGAAGGCCGGAGACCATGACCAGGACGAATGACAATGCGATGAGTGATTTTTCTCGGCTCATGCCCGGGCTCTCCTGCTGTTGTTTTCGGGTGGATTGACGAAGTTATCTTTATAGTACAAATTGAATGCATATTCTATATCTTTTTGAAAATTTACGCCTTTTTCACAACCGGTTGACCGGTTGGCATTGCACGCCATGGCTGCATTGCGGCCTGTGCGCAGAGCCCGTATCCGGCGACTGTCACGCCGCGGCAGGCGCCTGGACCGCGGCCATTGCAAGCTTGAAATCTCCCTTTAGAATAGAGCGGTTTCGGCCGGGCAATAAAGCAAAATAACTTGCTAAACCCTTCATGAAATGATACTGTGTTCTCGCAAATGTTTGAGGAAGTAAAATTCGGCAAATACAAGCTCGTAAAGAAAATTGCCGCCAGCGGCTCGGCGGAAATCTTCCTTGCAACGCCCATGGCCGACAGGTCGAGACGCATGGTCGTTGTAAAAAAGCTTCTTCCCGAAACGGCAAGCATCGACACGTTCACCGACCTGATGCGGAACGAAGCCACGCTCGGCAAGGTCATGGATCATCCCAATGTCGTGAAAATATTCGAATGCGGGTCCGTTGAAGACGACATCTATCTGTCAATGGAATATATCGAGGGCCTCGACCTCTGGCGATGCCTTCGCCGGACCAGGAAGGCCGGAAAGAAGCTTTCTGAATTCCAGACGCTGTTTATCCTTGTCGAGGTGCTCAAGGCCCTTGAATATCTCCACAACCTGATCGACGGGAGGGGCAATAAGCTCAACATCGTTCATCACGATGTTTCTCCTTCGAACATCCTCATCAGCAGGATCGGCGAGGTCAAGCTCGGCGATTTCGGCATCTCTTTTTCCCAGCACAAGGATCTGCCGGACTCGGAACGCAAGATGCGGTTCAGGGGAAAGGTTCACTACATCTCCCCCGAGCAGATCAAGGGGCAGGTGGCGGACTACAAGAGCGACATTTTCAGTGTCGGCGTGGTCATGGCCGAGCTTTTGACCGGTCGCAAGCCCTTCGAGGGACCAACGGACCTGAGCATACTCATCAACATCAAGGACGGACGATCGAGCGTTATTTCCGAAGCCCGCGACAATCTTCCCAAGCAGCTGTTCAATATCATGAACAGGGCCCTGAAGAACAAGCCGGACGAGAGGTATCCGTCGACAAAGGACATGCGCGGCGCCATCGAGGCCTATGCAGACTCCGGGAAGCTCGTCGAGGCGGGCATCGAGCTCGGCGAGCATGTCAGCTGGCTCGTGCAGGAATACGAGAAGAAGGCGTCATCCCGGATGTCGCTCCTGTCGGGCCCGCGCGTGCAGGTCGATGACGAGGAAACGCTGCCGCCCATATCGCCCGAGGACATGAAGAGAAAAACTCCCTCGGCGGCCCCGGCCCTGAGCGAGCAGGAAGTTGCCTCGATCTCCAGGACCACGATGCCCGGTGAAAGCAAGGAATACATTGTAAAGAAAGCCACCGGGGAGCTCCCCGACGCGATGCAGCTGAGCACCGTGATTGAAGAGATCATCGCCGACAGGCTTTCGGAAGACACGCTGGTTTCCCTGGACGGGGGGAACGAGTTCATGCCTCTCGGCACGGTGCCCGAGCTGGCAAGGCACCTGCCTTCCGTGACCCCGACGGCCCGCTTCCACAATCTCGGTCCGCCCGACGCCAAGGGGCTCCTGGAATACGAGAACGTGTCGAAGATTTTCCTCGACTTCTACAACAGGAAGGCGACGGGGCTTCTTATTTTCGAATGCACCAGCATACGCAAAGAGCTTTTCCTCGAAGAGGGCTGCCCCATTTACGCCTCGTCCAACCTTGCAGGAGAGCTGCTCGGCGAATTCCTCGTCAGCAAGGGAACGATAACGAGAATGGAGCTCGAGCTCGCGCTCGCCATGATGGACAGGTTCAACGGGCACCTCGGAGACACGCTTATAGGGCTCGACATCCTCGACTCCATCACGCTCCTGAACGCCATCACGGACCAGATCAAGATGAGGATATACGATCTGTTCACGTGGGTGAACGGGACCTACTCTTTCTATAAAAACGCCAAGTACGTCAAAGAGAGCTTCAAGCTGGCGGCCGATCCCCTGGAGCTGATCAAGGACGGGTTTTTGACGTCCTGCGACAAGGAAACCGTTGACGAGTGGTTTGAGCAGAGCAAAAACAGCCTGTTTCAGTTGGACGATAACGTGAGCGTCATCGATGATTGGAAAATCGAGGTGCCCTACCGCAATATCCTTGGAATCCTGGAAAAACCATCCCCCCTCTATGAAATAATCGAATCAGTGCCAACACTTGACGATGAAAGCATTTTACGGTTGAAAAAATTGTTTCTCTTTGGTATTGAGATCGGGTTTATCAAGGAAATCAAGTAAAACAGGGATTAAGATGCTGTTGACTATCAGAAGGAAGCTGCGGCTTCTTATGGGGACGATTATGCCTTTGTTTCTTTTCGCGTCCGCGGCTGGCGCCGGCGGGGGCGGCGGCGACGCTCACGCCGCCACAACCGCCCCTCCCTACTGGACCGTGGCCCCCTTCGTCCTCATGCTGCTGGGCATCGCGATCATCCCGCTCATCAATGCCCACTGGTGGGAGAGGAACAGGAACAAGGGGATACTCTCCGTCATCCTGGGAGCGCTGATCCTCGCCTATCTCCTGTTTTTCGGCCCCCACGGCTCGTATGAGAAGCTCGCCGTCACGATGCTCGACTACGTGGCCTTCATCGTCCTTCTGGCCGCGCTCTACATCATCGCCGGCGGGATTTTCCTGAAAGGGACCCTTGCAGGCACGCCCGCTGTCAACACCATCATCCTGCTCATAGGCTCCGTTATCGCGAGCTTCATGGGCACGACCGGCGCGGGCATGCTGCTGATCAGGCCGCTGATCAGGGCCAACGCGTGGCGCAAAGCCCAGTCCCTGCAGGTCATCTTTTTCATTTTCCTCGTGACGAACATCGGGGGCATGCTCACGCCGCTGGGCGACCCGCCGCTGTTTCTCGGCTTCCTGAAAAGGGTCCCCTTCCAGTGGACCTTCAGGCTTGCGCCGCAATGGGCGTTCGCGGTGGTGCTCATCCTCGCTCTTTTCTATGTCATCGACACGATCATGTACAAGAAGGAAATCCGAGACGGCGCCGCCCCGCCGTCCGGCGAAAAGGAGCCGATCAGGATGGAGGGCTGGCATAACTTCATCTTCCTCGGCATGATTATCGGCGTCATCCTGTTCGCCGGCCATGTTTCGCAGAACAGGCTGGTCACGGCCTGGACCGGGGTCACGAATCATATTGGCGTGGACGCCATAGAAAAGATCGGCCAGTCCGTTCTCATGCTTCTCGTGGCATTCCTCGCCTACAGGAGCACGAGGCCGAAGGTCAGGGCAAAAAACAACTTCACCTGGAACCCTATTCTCGAGGTGGCGATTCTCTTTGTCGGCATTTTCGTCACCATGATACCGGCTCTGTGGATCCTCGACAGCCTCGGAGCGCGCAACGAGCTCGGCATCGACAAGCCCTGGCAGTTCTTCTGGGCCACGGGCACTCTATCCAGCTTCCTGGACAATGCCCCGACGTACCTGACCTTTACGGCCGCGGCAAGCGGGCTGAACCACACGGACCCCAACAACCTCTTGGACCTTATCAATGCGGCAAAGGAGCAGACGCACCTTGCCTTCAACGGCGTCGATTATCTGAAGGCCATCAGCGTCGGCGCCGTGTTCATGGGGGCCAACACCTATATCGGAAACGGCCCCAATTTCATGGTGAAGGCGATTGCGGAGGAGAACGGGATCAAGATGCCGAGCTTCTTCGGCTACATGATCTATTCACTGCTGATCCTGATACCCATCTTCATCGTCGTGACTTTGGTCTTCTTCTGATAGCAAGCAGACACCGCACCTGGATACTTTGACCAGTACCTCGTTGTCACCGGGCACGGGATCCGGCATCGAAACGAGATCGAGCGGATTTCTGTTTTCACCCAGGTCCGAAATTTTATTAAGCACCATTGCCTTCATCTGGTTTTTTCTCCTCCTGTAATAACAGGAGAAATTAAAAGACAATAGCGCGTGGAAGTCAATCGGCAAAAACGTTTGACCTCGAGGTCGTTTTTAGCTATATAATGCCACATTCAACCACAGGAGGAACAACAATGAAAAGGACGGCACTCACACTGACATGGTGCATAGGTCTTGTTGCAATGATCGCGCTCGCCGGATGCAAGAAGAAATCCGGCGGTGAAGCCGAGGAACCGCCGGAAAAGCCGGCATTAGAACCAACCGAGCCGGCCGAGCCGGAGGAGCCGAAAGAGGAGCCGGCGCAACCCGAAAAAGGAGAAGAGATGGCAGCAGAAGCAGGAACCGGTAACCCCCGGGTGATCATCGAAACATCGATGGGCAACATAACGGTCGAGCTCAATGCGGAAAAAGCGCCCATCTCGGTGAAAAACTTCCTCAGCTACGTGGACAAGAGCTTTTACGATGGAACCACGTTCCACCGGGTCATCAAGGGATTCATGATCCAGGGAGGCGGCTTCGAGCCGGGCCTGAAGAAAAAGCAGACCGATCCCCCCATTAAAAACGAGGCGGACAACGGCCTGAAAAACGACCGCGGCACGATTGCCATGGCGCGCACGGGCGTGGTCGACAGCGCCACCTCGCAGTTCTTCATCAACCACGTGGACAACGACATGCTCGATCACAAGGACACGTCCACGAAGGGCTACGGCTACTGTGTCTTCGGCAAGGTCGTCGAAGGCATGGACGTGGTCGACAAGATCGCGGGCGTCGGCACCACGGTTGCGGGCATGATGAAAGACGTTCCTGCCGAGGACGTGATGATCAAATCGATCAAGAGCGCGGCCAAGTAGCATCCGGCGGCCCCGACCCGGCGCAATTTTATTACCAACTTGTTATTCATCCCCCGATATATTATATCTGGTTTTTAGATCGCCACGGCTTCAATTGGGTCGCTGCCTCGCGATGACACTCTCTCTATTGTCATTGCGAGCCGATGTTCCAGGCAAAGGCGCGGCAATCTCTGCCTTATTCTTGAAATGATCAACGTCTTCGCAGTCATCGGTTATCCGCTGCTCGTTGTTGCCGGGCTCGGCTTCTTCCTCGGGCTTGTCCTCCTTTTCCAGAACCCGCGCCGCAATCCGCTGAACACATCCACGGCCATCCTGTTTTTTGCCGCCGGCGGGTTCAGCCTCTTCACCGGGCTGTCCTACGTCTTCGCATCCATGAATCTCAACTTTGATTTCACCTACAGGGCCTCCTGGGTGGGATGGATCGCC
>JBDRLK010000750.1:0-6692 GCA_043813155.1 Pseudomonadota bacterium
TGCCTCCGTCGTGACGGGGACCCCGCGCCTTGCCAGCCGGGCGCCTCGGCGCCCAGAAGAAGCTTGGTAAACATAATGTTAGAAATACGCCTCAAAATGGGAAGTTATTATTTCGCGAGCCCTTAGTACAGCGCCCCGCAAATCAGGGACCACCACTCTACTGCGGCCGCGCCTGTGGGCCAATGAGGCGGGGTCCCTGCGGAAGCAAGAAATCGAACAAGATGAAATAGCTTCCGTGGGGTGCACTTTGCGGCTTGCGTCCTCGCGCCCTCGCGCGATGGTGCCCTGCTACGCCTCCATCGGGCGCTGCGGGCGCGCTCGCGATCCGGCTCCACATACGCGACCTCGCTACAAGGCTGGTCCCGAACTTGCGGGGCGCTGTACTTAGAAAAGTAAAAGGCAGGCGTTCCCCCGGAATAAGGACAACTGCAACGCTGTGGGTCGTGCGGGGATCGAACCCACGGCTCCCGGATTAAAAGTCCGGTGCTCTTCCAGCTGAGCTAACGACCCACATTCGTCTATAGGCCATCACAACCTTAAAGTCAATACTCGCCTTCCTGCATAACTACCAGAGGAGCGTCGACTATCCGGGGGGAGGAGGAGGCGGTACGAACGACTATCGACTAACGACTAATTAGAGCTTTTTAAGCAGCTGGCTTGCAGCCGTCAGCATGGGGTCCCAGACAGGGCCGAAAGGCGGGGCATAGGCAAGGTCGGACTCGCTGAACCGCTCCACGGTCATACCGGCGTGAATGGCCACGGCAACCGCGTTGATCCTGTGCGCGGTCCCTTCCCTTCCAACGATCTGCGCACCCAGGAGGCGTCCCGATTTCCTGTCGCCCACCATCTGCACCCATAGATCCGACCCGCCTGGATGGGCATGGGCTCGCGACCTGGCCTTGATCATGATCTCGCCTGGATCGAAGCCCGCCTTCCCGGCCTCCCCGGCGGTGAGACCGCTGCGGGCAACTTCGAGATCGAACACCTTGAAAACGGCCGTCCCCACCACGCCCTCGAGTCTTGCATTCCCGCCGCACACATTGTCTGCCGCCGCCCTGCCCGCCCTGTTCGCTCTCAACGCGAGCGGAATCCATGTCCTGCGCCCGGTGACGGCGTGGAAGGCGTCCGCGCAGTCGCCTGCCGCGAATACATTCTCATCCGATGTCCTGAGGGCCGTGTCCACGGCAATGGCATTGCCGGCGCCGAGATCGAGACCCGCATCGGCTGCAAGACTGCTGTTGGGCCTTACGCCGACAGCGACAATCACCATGTCGCCTTCGAGCTCCACGTCGCTGCACACGACCCTCAGCTTTCCTCCCGCTTTTTCAATCCTTTCAACACTATGGCCGGGATACATGACCACCCCCTCGGACTCGACCTCCTTCATCACAACGTCGGCCATGGTCCTCTCCATCCAGGGCAGGAAC
This sequence comes from Pseudomonadota bacterium, assembly GCA_043813155.1. Classification (GTDB taxonomy): domain Bacteria; phylum Myxococcota_A; class Polyangia; order DRWM01; family DRWM01; genus JBDRLK01. The sequence goes on from JBDRLK010000750.1 coordinate 1,428, forward strand.
ACGGGGCGCGGTTTGACCATGTCAACACTGATGTCCCTTGCGCGCAAGCTTTCGCACATCTCGAGGGCAATGTATCCCATGCCTATGACAACGACCTTGTTGACGTTCCTGGATTTCAGGAGCGCCTTGATTTTCCTGCCGTCCTCCAGGCTCTTCAGGGCTCTTACCTCGGGAAGATCGAATCCCGGAAGGTCGGGGACAATGGGAGACGCACCCGTTGCGATGAGCAGCCTGTCGTAGGGAAACCTGAACCCGTCACCCCTCAGCGAAACGCCCGTGACGGATGCGCCTGGCCTGTCAATGACGTCTACGCGGAGCCCCAGAAGAAGGTTGATGTCCTGCTTTTCCCTGAAAACCTCCGCTTTCCTGACGACCAGGTCATCAATCTTCCTGTCCGGGTCGGCGATATTGTACGGCATGCCGCAGGCGCTGTAGGAAACATCCATGGTCCGTTCCAGTACAGTGATATCGAGGTCGGGGCTTTTGCGCCTGGCCCTGCTTGCCGCGCTCATGCCCGCCGCGTCCCCTCCAATGATGACGAATTTCATGGCATCCTCCAACTCATACTCACGCGCAGGGGAGGCTAACGTCGCCCATACCCGGGATCACGATTTCGTCTCCCCTTCCCTGGATTCAAATACCGATTTCTCCTTTTCTTGCATTTAGTGGTATTTATTACTATAATATATTATTAAGTGATGATTAGTAATACCCCCTTCGTTGAATTCGCTCTCCACGCCGTGGTCCTGGTCACGACAATCATCATGTTTGCCGTAACCCTCACAACGACAAATCCCGAGAAAAAAAAATCCTGAAACCCATACCGGGGAATCCGCGGCAACAGCCCGTTTGCGCAGGACCTGTTACTTTTCGAAGTTCTTGATGATCTTCGTCTGCTCTCCCGACTTGATCTTTATGTTGAAATTGTAGCTTTCACCCGTAGGGAGAACAAAGGTTACCTTGTAGCCGCCCGGGGAGAGTTTAATGGGATGCGTGGGAACAACGGGCGTCTTCCTGCCGGTGTCCCTGCCGTTGATAAGGACTTTTGCCCAGGGCTTCGTGAGAGCTATGAAATATCCCTCTCCCTTGCCCCCGGATGTCACGACAGGCTTGTCCTTTGTCGTTGTGGACGTCGAGCCCGATTTCTTCTTCTTCTTCTTGCCCTTGGGCGTCGCCGTTGTCGGCGGAGGCGCGGTCTCTTCCTCCTCCTCCTCCTCTTGTTTTGCAACCGTAACCAGCGGAGGAATGGCCTTGCCGCCCTTGCCGGTTTTCAGAAGGATTGCCACGAGCGTTCTCTCCGTCCTCTCCTCATTGAGCTCCACCATCTCCGACCATGTTTCGAAATCCCTCTTTTTGACCGTAATGGTTATTCTTTCGTTGATCGGAAACTCATCAATGGTGACGGGCGTTTCTCCCTTCAGCTGCCCCGCTACAAACACTTCCGCCTTGTCCGGAACGGAATTGACAATAACCCTTCCCCTGAGCTCCTGCAGCGCTATCTCCTTCGTTATCGTGCTCTGGGGCGGCACGAGAAGCGGGAATTTTTCGCGCTTGTAGCCGTCTTCCCAAACCTCCACCTCAACCGGGACTTTTGCCGGAACAATGATTGGCTCGGCCAGCTTTGCATGCGGTATCTCTTTGCCGTTAACTTTCACCTGGGCGGTGGACGGGAAAATCCTCAACAGCACGGCGCCCTCGTTTTCCGCCATGTCCATCGTCGTGGTTTCCTTTTCCTCTGTCGGCTTTATCTGGCTTATGAGAAGATAGATCACCACTCCGCCTATCAGCAGCAGGACGAGAGACACGGCCGCGACAAGGACCCACTTCATGGCATTGTTGAGTGACCCTGCCGGCTGCTGGTACGGGACAAAAATAGGCTGGCCGTCCGCCCCGAAAGCCACCGATCCCGACTGCCCGGCAATCCCGGCCATCATGGGCTGTACTGCAGCCGCTGCAGGAAGGGCCTCGCCGGGTACGGGCTGGCCCTGTACCGTGGTCGCAGGTTTTCTCCTTGCCTCGGGCTTGTCCGAGTAAACGGGCTGATTGGTGTTCTGAAGCCCGGACGTATCGATACCCATAAGATCTTCCAGGGCCGCTGCATCCTCGTCAAGCGCCCGGGTAGGCTCCTCGTCCTCTTCAAATTCCACATCGTCGGTTCTCAACGTCGTTGTCGTAATAACCCCGCCGGGTCCCTTTGGTATGGCGACGATCTTCTGATGGTCCTTTTCCTCCCCCCCGGCGGAAGCCATACCCTCATCGGTCGTGCTCTGCTGTAAAAACGCATCGGACATATCGCCGTAACCATGCATGCCGGGAACCGGGGGATGCGGCGAAGGAGGATGGGACGGCGCCGGTGACGGTGTCCCGGCCTGGAACGGATATCCCATCGGACCGCCGGGCGGAGACATGGGGCCCGTAGACGGCAGCACGGGTGGACCGCCCGATCCCGAAACCGCATCATGAGCACCCAGCGGCGGGGTAGGCTTCATCGACCCCGGCGGCGGAGGCGGGGGCAGTGACATGGGCTTGTGTCCGGGAGGCATCCTGGGCGGCGGCGGCTTGGGGCCCGGCCTGGGAATGGGCGGCGGCCTTTTCTCGAAAGGCACCTGCGCCGGGGGAATCCCCCTGCCGGTGACTTCCTTTCTGAAACCGTCATCCGCCGGCCTGGGTATCGTCACGGGCTGCGCCGAGGCCGCCATCACCGGTATTGCGCCGCCCTTGCCCCCGCCCAGAGGCGGAGGGCCTATGCCCAGAAGCGTTCTCTTTGAAGCGTCGGGCCTCCTCGGCGCTGATTGCGCGGGCCTCGGCGGTGGATTGGAAGGCGGCAGACTGTGCCGCAGGACCTCCGGGCCAAGCTTGGAGTACTGTTCCATCTTGATCTTTTCGCCGTCGATATCACCGGCGAACGTCAGCCTCATCCAGTCGGACAATCGCTTGGCGGTATAGATAGGAGGCGTTGTAATGAGAAAGCGCTGCAGGGCATCCTGAAAGTCCGCGGCTCTCTGCCACCTGTCCTTTGGATCGAGGGCCAGCGCACGGAGCAGGATTTTTTCGAGCGACTTGGGAATGTTCGGGTTGAGCGAAGTCGGTTTCGGAACCTCTGCCTTTCTTACCCGCTCGAGAGTGATAAAATCATTGTCTCCCCTGAAAAGAGACATCCCGGTGATCATCTCGAACAGGCACGTGCCGATGGCAAAGATGTCGGACCTGTGGTCAATGGGAAACCCCTGCACCTGCTCGGGGGACATGTAGGAAAACTTCCCCTTCAGGAGCCCGGCCTGTGTTTCGGAATGGTGCAGGGTCGCCTTGGCGATACCAAAATCAATTATCTTGACTTCGCCGTCGTATGAAATGAGAATATTCTGAGGGCTCACGTCCCTGTGAATTATTTTCAGGGGCATGCCCTGCGAACCGCGTTTGTGGAACGCATAGTCAATACCCTCGCAAATCCTCGTGGATATATAGGCGGCCATGGGAGCAGGCATCGTCTTCTTGAGACGCCTGAAGTAGTTGACGATCTGAAGCAAGTCCTTGCCCCAGACATACTCCATGGCAATGAACAGGTTGCCTTCGATTTTTCCAAGGTCGTATATCTGGCAGATATTGGAGTGCGTCAGCTGAGAAGCCAGCTTCGCCTCGTTAATGAACATCTCAACGAATTCTTCGTCCTCCGCAATATTGGGAAGGAGCTTCTTGATGGCAAGGATCTTTTCAAAGCGCTCCGCTCCGAAGAATTTCGCCCTGTAAACCTCCGCCATTCCCCCCACTGCAATCCTGTCAAGGAGCAGGTACTTGCCGAATTGCATATATTGGACCTGCTGCATCATCCTTCAGCACTACAAATAAAATCTAACCTTTTAGATATAACCCGGCCGTTAGTAATTAGAATTTTAATCAATATTTACAATCAATAAAATTTGATTAAAGTGATATTACCATAGTAGAATTCAAATTCAAAGAGAAATTTGTAATTTCTACACCTGTTATAGTATTATTATTTATGCTATAATTTTATTCTCAAACACTATATTTTAGCAAATTTTATAGCAAGGACTTAGGTCTCGCGTAAAAATAAATTCCTGTTTTGAGGCTTATTTCCAGCAAAAGGTTCTTAAGCTTCTTCCGGGTGCCGAGGCGTCCCGGCTTGCCCGGCGGGTCCGGCTGGCAAGGCGCGGGGCCCTTCCTCGCCTTCGGTTCAGAGCGCAAGCGTACCCCGTCACAAGGAGGCGGGGTCATTTTCGAGGCTTTTGGATGATTTACGAACCCGATGAGAGCAGTGATTTAACCCAGAAAGTCGAAGTCAGGCACATCGACAAGATCCGCAAAGTGGATGACTGCCTTGTGCTGATTTATACCGAAGGTCCCGATCTGGGCAAACGCTACGATCTGAAGGGCAAGATCATCTCAATCGGCAGGGACCCGGACAACGAGATTTGCATTGACGAGGAAACGGTCTCCAGGAGACACGCGCGAATCGAAAAAAAGGGCGGAAAAACAACCATTATCGACCTGGAAAGCACCAACTGCACCTACCTCAACGACATCCGTCTCGATCCCAACGTCGAATACATACTGGCAGACGGGGACCGTGTGAAAATCGGCAGGACCATCTTCAAGTACCTCAGCGGCAACGTAATCGAGAATCTCTACTACGAAGAGATTCACAGAATGGCCATCATGGACGGGCTCACCAACCTCTTCAACAAGCGCTATTTCCTCGAAACATTGGTGAAGGAAGCGGCACGGGCCCGCAGGTATCACAGGCCGCTGAGCCTCATCATGATAGACCTGGATCATTTTAAAAAAGTCAACGATACGTACGGGCACCTGGCCGGCGACCACATACTGAAAGAGCTGGGCGAGCTGCTCAGGTCCCGCATCAGGAGGGAAGAGATCGTCGTGCGCTATGGCGGGGAAGAGCTTGCCATTCTCCTGCCTGAAACGGCGAAAGACGGGGCGGCGAGTGTGGCGGAGCAGATGAGGCACCGCGTCGAGAACCACACGTTCATCTTCGCCGGAAAAAAGATCACTATCACGATTTCAGCCGGCGTGGCCGAGCTCATTGAAACCAATTACGACTTCAACGGCTTTGTCGATGTCGCTGATGAGCGTCTCTATTCGGCTAAAAAGGGCGGGAGAAACAAGGTCGTCGCCGAGAGCGAGGGATAATGTAGTGGGGGCCCTTAAGGGCCGCCGATACGGGGGCCGCTTAAAAACCGGGCCGAAATCCCCCCACCACAAAACCCAATATGGAAAAAACAGTCC
>JBDRLK010000751.1:0-5758 GCA_043813155.1 Pseudomonadota bacterium
ACGAGTGACGGGGTGCAGCAACGCAGCCAGCCGGGATGGATCGGCGTCCAGAAGTGGGAAGTTATTATTTCGCGAGCCCTTAATATCCGGCCCGCAGCTACAGGTACCCAAGAAGCTCGAGCCGCCGCCGGCCTTCGACATGATCAGCCTCCCTGCTTCTCATGCGACGGTCCGGGCCGTCCAGGCGAACCGCTGATACGTCGATGCGCTCGGGGCCTGTGCAGGATCGTTCAGAGTCGAAATAACGGCCGGTTCCGAGGCCGTGAAGCGTTAGAATCAAGGGCGCCAGGTCATACACGCTCATGGAGCCGCCTGCCTCTGCGGCGCCTGCCCCCGCATCCGACGCGAAGATGAAAATCCCGCTGCCCCGATGGCTGCCGTGACGGCTCCCGCCCTTTTCTCCCGACAGGCAATATTCGGGCAGCGTCTCGACCGGGCTCTTCATTGTCCTGAACAGCCCGGGAACCATGCTGTAGCTGTAATCCCCATCGAGCGCGAAATCGAGAAGGATATCCGGAATTCTCCGGGAATAGGGACCCGCGTACAGCTGCTCCCTTCTGAAAACGGACGTGACCTTGTCCGAGAATCCGGGATGCGACATGAGCGCCTCGATTATTTCCCCGGCAACCGCGGGCTCAGCCCCCTGTCCCCTCTGCCCGTCGATGGCCCGGCCGTTGAGCCAGATGGAAGGCGCATAGCCCAGGTCCTCGCTGAAGGCGAGGGAGCGGTCCCAGTCCATGCCGCCGAACCTCATCATGCTCAGCGAGGCGTCGGTAAGGCCCTTCAAAACGCGCGCCGCCGCCAGCTCCCGAATCCCCGGGGGAGCAAGACGGGCCGCCCCCAGGGCCATCCTTCCGGCCAGGTCGGCCATTGCGCCGCTCCGGCCTCCCTTTAAAGCCAGGTAACCGCAGTCTGAAAGAGCCCTGTTGATGCTCAGGGCCTTGACGCCGCTTCCTCCCATCCCGTGATCGGAAACCACCATCACGGCGTCCGGGCCGTAGCCGTCGACGAGAATACCCACCGCGGCATCGAGGCTCGCGTACACGCTTTCCAGCGGGTCCCCGGAAAAACGGTTGCCCGCGGCAACCCGTCTTCTCGGGGAGGCTGGGTCATGAAGATGCCAGAACTGGTGACCGGCCGCGTCCGCCTCCGGAAAATAGACCGCAAGCAGGTCGGCCGGGCCGAGGTCGCGCTCCCTGCACAGGGAGAGGGCGAGCGCCGCCCTCCTGTAGGGGGTTTTCTTCAGGCTCCTTACGGCCTCTCCCACGTCCGCCGGGTCGCTGAACTGATTGATCGCGTCGAAGGTCAGGTAGTCCTTCCCGAACCGTTTGACGAGCGCAGGGTGCAGCCTTTCGGGCCAGCAGCCTCTCCTTCCCGCCCTGACGGAAAAAGGCGAGTCCCAGCCAGCCAGGACCGCGCCGGACACCTTTGCCTTTACGGCGCTCCCGGGAAATCCGACGGCAATCACTTTCCTTCCGGCAATGGACAGAATTTCAAAAATATTGGGCGCCCTCCTGTCGAACCCGACCTGGAGGCTTACGCGATGCCCCTTCCTGACCGTGAAATCGAAAACGCCGTGGCGCCCGGGGTTGACGCCCGTGAGAATGGACGTCCAGACCGACGGGGACAGGGGAGGAATCAGCGACGGAAGCGCCGAGAAACGGCCCGCCGACGCCAGACCGGACAGAACGGGAAGCCTGCCCGCCTTCATCCAGGCTTCCGTGAGAACGGGATCAAAGCCGTCGAGACCGACCAGCAGCGTCTTCATGGTGCTTTCAATCGATATGCCGGGCGACCCTCAAGGGCCGCCGCGGGGCATAAAGCCCCGCACTACATTCAATCTTGAATCTCGCTCAGATGATCTTCCCCTCGCAGATCGTCATGTGCGGCCTCCCCGGAACTTTCCAGCCGCCGAAGGGCGTGTTTTTGCCCTTGGAGATGAATTTCGAAGGATCGATGGTGTAAGGCTGCTCGGGATTGAGGATCGTGATGTTGGCCACGGACCCCGCCGCTATCTTTCCGCCGTCGAGGCCCAGGATCCTGCAGGGATTGGTTGCCAGCGCGGCCGCCATGTCCATGGGCTTCAGGTGCCCTTCGTCGACGAGCTTGAGCATCAGCGCGGCCGTTGTCTCGAGCCCCCCAATGCCGAATGCCGCGGCCCCGAACGTTCCCTCCTTCTCGAGGACCGAGTGCGGCGCGTGGTCCGATGCAACGACATCGATGATTCCTTTTTTCAGGGCATTGATCAGCGCCAGCCTGTACTCCTCGGGGCGGATCGGCGGATTGACCTTCGTGTTCGTGTCATAGTCGGCCGTGACCGCATCGTTCAGCAGCAGGTGGTGCGGCGTAACCTCGGCCGTCACGCGGATGCCCTCGTCTTTAGCCCGGCGGATGAGCTCCACCGACCTCGGCGTTGACACGTGCGCAATGTGCAGCCTTGCTCCCGTCATCCTGGCAAGTATGATGTCGCGGGCCACGATGATTTCTTCGGCTTCGGCCGGCATGCCGCCAAGGCCCGCCCTTGTTCCCACTTCCCCTTCATGGCTGACGCCTCCCATGGTCATGTCGGCATCCTGCGCATGCTCGATGATGAGCGCATCGAAGCTCGAGGCGTACTCCAGGGCGCGTCTCATGACGGCGGAGCAGGGCACGCTGCTTCCATCGTCACTGAAGGCCACGGCGCCCGCGTCGAGAAGGTCTCCCATTTCCACCGGCGTCCGGCCCTCCCTGCCCATCGTGATCGCCGCAATGGGGTAGAGGTTTGACCTGCCGATTTCACGGGCCCGCCTTATGAGCATCTGAGTAATGGCCCGGTTGTCGTTGGCGGGCTTCGTGTTGGGCATGCAGCACACGGCGGCAAACCCGCCCGCGGCTGCGGCGCCGAGCCCGCTTTGAAGGTCTTCCTTGTATTCCTCTCCCGGCTCGCGCAGGTGCACGTGCATGTCCACGAGGCCCGGCATGATCCACATGGCCTTTGCGTCGATAATCTGCTCATGGCTGCCCGGTTTCCCGAAAGAGCCCGGCTTGTCCACGGCCGTGATCAGGTTGCCTTCCATGCGGATGTCAAAGCTGCCGTTTTTGCCCGTGGCCGGATCAAAGATCCTGCCTCCTTCGATTTTGATGATTTTTTCCACGTTTTACTTCCGTTTAGCAGCGGGGCTAAAGCCCCGCACTACAAATGATTGCCGTTATACAGCGGGGCTAACGCCCCGCACTACTTCTTCTTTTTCACCTTTTGCGCCTTTCCCGGCATGGCCGGAAAGGCGATTTGCGCCACTTCCTTGTAGTGCGACACGTAATGAAACTTGAGCCCTTTGATCACGTTCGCGGGTATGTCCTTTACGTTCCTCGCGTTCTCCTTCGGCATGATGATCTCCCGGACGCCGGCCCTCTTCGCACCCAGTACCTTCTCCCTGATCCCGCCGACTTCCAGAACGTCACCCCTCAGCGTCATCTCCCCGGTTATGGCGAGGCGCTGCTTGACTTTCCTTCCCCTCTTCCATCCCAGCAGCGAAATGATGGCGGTCACGATCGTGATGCCGGCGCTGGGCCCGTCCTTGGGAACCGCGCCCGACAGGAAATGCACGTGAATGTCGCTGCCGTCGAAAACGGCCGGGTCGATGCCGTATTCCTTCTGGTGGGCCCGCACGTAGCTCATGGCGATCTGCGTGCTCTCCTCCATCACATCGCCGAGCTGGCCCGTCACTTTGAACATTCCTTTGCCCGGCATCCTCGTGGTTTCAATGAACAGGATCTCGCCGCCCACCGGCGTCCATGCAAGGCCGACGGCAAGTCCCGGCTTGTTTCGCCGCTTGAGCACCTCGGTGATGTACTCCCTGGGGCCGAGGTATTTCTGGAGGTCCTTCCTGTGAACCACGGCCCCCTTGATCTCGTCGGCTGCGACCTTTGCGGCGACTTTCCGGCAGATCTTGCCGATCTTTCTCTCCAGCTCCCTGACGCCCGCCTCCGAGGTCCATCCGTCGACAATGGCTGACAGCACGGGCTTCGGCATCCTGACCTGGCCCTTCTTCAGGCCGTTGGCCTCGATCCGCCGGGGCAGCAGGTACCTGGCCGCGATTTCGACTTTTTCCTGCTGGATGTACCCGGGAAGCTCAATGATCTCCATCCTGTCGTACAGCGGGGCCGGAATATCGTCCCACAAATTCGCGGTGCAAAGAAACATCACCTTGGACAGGTCGTACTGTATATCAATGTAATGGTCGAGAAAGCCCGTGTTCTGGGCCGGGTCCAGCACTTCGAGCATGGCGCTCGAAGGGTCCCCCCTCCAGTCCGATCCCAGCTTGTCGATCTCGTCGAGCATGAACACGGGATTTCTCACGCCCACGTACTTGAGGCCCATGAGAATCTTGCCCGGCATGGCGCCGATATAGGTCCGCCTGTGGCCCTTGATCTCCGCCTCGTCCCTCATCCCGCCCAGGCTGAAGCGGTAAAACTTGCGCCCGAGCGCCCTGGCGATGCTCTGGCCCATGCTCGTCTTGCCCGTGCCCGGCGGGCCGACGAAGCACAGGATCGCGCCGTGCTGGTCGGGCTTCAGCTTGTGGACGGCAAGAAACTCCAGTATCCTCTCCTTGACCTCCTTGAGCCCGTAATGGTCGGCCTCGAGAATGTGCCTGGCCTTTTTCATGTCCGTGTTGTCTTCCGTGTGCCGCGTCCAGGGCAGGCCCACGAGCCAATCGAGATAGGTCCTCACCACGTTGTATTCGGGGCTCTCGGGGCTCAGTATCTCCATCCTGCGGATCTCGTCTTCCGCTCTTGCGCGCGCGTGATCGGGCAGCTGTTCCTTTTCCATGGCCTCCCTGATTTCCCTGACGGCCACCTCTTTCTGGTCCACCTCCTCGCCGAGCTCGAGGCGTATGGCCTTGAGCTGCTCGCGCAGGTAATATTCCTTCTGCGACTTTTCCACCTTCTGGCGGATATCTTCCCTTATTTTACTGGCCAGCTTGACCATCTGCAGCTCTTTGGTCAGGATCTCCAGAACGATCGGCAGCCTGACCATGACCCGGGTCTCCTGCAGCAGGCCGAGCCTCTCGCTCCTGTCAATGTCGAGGTGGGCCGCGACAAAATCCGTGAGCTGTCCGGGGTTGTCGATGTTCGCAGCGGCCAGGCCGAAGGTTTCGGGCATGCCCGGGATTTCCCTTACGAGCTCGGCCAGCGTCTGCTTGGCCGCCTTCCACATGGCATCGAGCCTGATATCCTTGGCGGGCATCTCATCGCCGACGAGCTCCACCTTGGCGATTGGCGGAAACAGGGACCGGATGACCTTGACGATCCTGAAGCGCGAGAAACATGCAATGAAATAGGACCTGTTGCCGTCCGGCAGATTGAGCGCCTTGAGAATCCTGGCGACAACGCCCGTTTTCGCCACCTTTCGGGAATCGAAAACCCTGCCGCCTTCGGGCTCGGGCCGGCTCTGGTCCTCCGGCTCCAACCTGGGAGCAAAGCCCACGACGCTGCCCTGCCTTCCGGCCTGGTCCATGATTTCCTTTAAAGAATCATCCTGGAACATCAGGGGCAGCGTCATCCCGGGAAACAGGATGGGATCGGTAATGGGAACGATAAAAATGTTCGCCGGCACCTCGGGGCTCAGGGGAACGATAGTCGAGCCGGCGTCCTCCTGGCTGATCACGGGCTTGCCGTCCGCGTCCAGAAGATAAATTTTCTGGTTATTATCGCCCATGTTCTATTATCTTCGGGTTTACCATACCAAGGAAGGCTTCGGACCTTGAATTTCTCATCC